>QIAN01000266.1 GCA_003225005.1 Acidobacteriota bacterium
GTCGGAGTTGCGCGCGAATTGGCTGTTTCAGACGATCAGCGAGCGAAAATGCGATGTGGCGCAGTGTGTGGCGAGGAGGTTGATGCTGATCTTTCTCGCGCCGTTGGTCGCACTCGTGACGGTGATCTATTCCACTGCCTGGGACCTGAGGCTGGGATCGGAGCATGCCACGTTCGTTTTGGTGACCTCGTGGATCCTGATCGAAGTGTTGCTGATGGGCTTTCAGAAGATTCCATTCACCTGCTCGTATTCTTCGGCGAAGCACAACGTTGGGATAGTTCTGCTGGTATACTTTCTATCCTTTTTGTTCTTCTCGCCGGGTCTGGCCAGCCTGGAGCATCTGGCGCTGTCTTCCCGAAGTCTGGCTCCATTCTTGATCCTCGCGATTTTCGCGGCGGTCGCAATTGGAATCCGCTGGTACGCACGGGAATCGGAGATTAGAAAAGGGCCGCTCCTTTTCGCCGATGAGCGTGAGCCTATCGTGCCTTCGATGGAATTGCGGTAGCCGGGGCCCTCGCTACGGGGACGGCGCGGATGAACCATCCGCGCCGATGGCGTTCAGGACTTGAGTTGCGTTTGCTGTAGATATTCGAGACTCTTACTGAGGAGCTTCGCATCGCCGCCGCACCAGGCCGATATAGTCCTGGGCGGCTGATCCCGTTTCGAGGCCGACGCTGCAAACGACAAAACGCGACGGCTTCGACTTCCAACCAAGGGTCCACGGTGTCGACGTCCCTCTACGTAAACAGTCCGGGCGGAATGACCTTTGCCGTAAGACGCTCCCCAGGGAAATCTCTCGGGTTTAACGTCACGACAAAGTTCGCCATACCGCGCTCGGCGCAGATGCAGAATGGGTTGTCCTTGGGATCAGGCGAGATATCAACCGAGGAGCGCACCTTGACCTCTTCCGCCCGTTCTCGAATCAGGCTAACGACTCGCCCGATCAGGTTTGCGCGGACACCAAGCCGCCTCAAGACTTGTACTCAGCGAGATGTCTTCGGTTATGCGCCATATGACGTTTCATTTTCCGTCAAGCATCCACTCTTCGAGGGTGTTCCAGCCGGCTCCTTGCCGCTGGCCCGAAAGCAAAGGTGCTACCCATGAGTGGCAGCCTTGATCGCAGTCGAGTTGAAACCGAAGCTGCAGGCCGGTTTCACGCTAACATGAAGGCTTCGTTTTCACCCCTGCATCACAGAAACAGACGAACACGCGCAGTGTTCTGGTGTGTTGATCACCTATTGACATTCGGCCCAATCTTGTCATATATGTCGACTTCCTAGGTGTTGCGATGAACGAAGGCCAAATCGAGCTCCTGAGAGGAACTCTCGACATGTTGGTCCTGAAAATTGTCGCCCTGGGCCCCAGCCACGGCTACGCGATCGCACAACGCCTTCAACAAATATCGAAAGACTTTTTCCAGGTCCATCAGGGCTCGCTCTATCCCGCGCTTCATCGTCTGGAAGATCGCGGATGGCTGCGAGCCGAGTGGAAGGAATCTGAAACAGGGCGTGAAGCCAAGTTCTACTCCCTTACCAAGAAGGGCCGCAGGCAGATGGAGGAGGAGGCCCGTAATTGGGACCGTCTTTGCGACGCGGTCGCCCTGGTTCTAAGTGCCCAGGAAATGGCGTCCTAGCCATGCGCTGGCTGCGCCGCCTGTTTCACAAACCTTGGGCTGAACGCGAGCTCGACCAGGAACTCCGCTTCCATCTGGAACAACAGATCTTGGATAACCTTGCGGCCGACATGTCTCCCGAAGACGCCCGCCGCGACGCCCTTATCAAGCTTGGCGGCATTGAGCGAGTCAAAGAAGAAGTCCGCGGCGCCCGCTGGGAAACTCAACTGGAGAATTTCGTACGCGACTTTCGATATGCCCTCCGCAATCTCCGCAACGATCTCCGCTTGGCGCTGACTGCCATACTCACGCTTGCCTTGGGAATCGGCTCAACAACTATGATCTTCAGCGTCATCGATTGCGTTCTGCTCCACCCGTTCCCATACAAGAGCGTAGATCGGCTTGCCAGCATTTCCGTTCTCGCTGGGGATCAACAGAGGGCTTGGCGTTTTCCCGTGGCGGCATTCGTCGATTTCAAAGAGCAAAACCACACTTTCGACGACATGTTCGGGCTTGTCTTCGGTAATGTCCGCTACGCAGGCGCCGATGGCACGGATGAATTCTTCGGTGGGTGGGTGACGCCAGACGCCTTCGCGTTTTTAGGAATCAAGCCGCTCCTCGGCCGAGGCATCACAGAGGAAGACGCAAACCCAGGTTCTCCACCTGTATTCGTGATGAGCTACCGGCTCTGGACCGCGCAGTTCCATCGTGATCCGAAAATTCTCGGCGCCACGGTGATTCTGAACGGCACACCCATGACGTTGGTAGGCATCATGCCACCACGATTCCGATTCGGCGAAGGCCTATGTGAGGTTTGGATTCCCCTCAGGCTGGCACGCGGTACGATCCCACCCGGGTCTGGAATAGAACAAAACGAGGTTTGGACTGTTGGGCATCTCAAGCCCGGTGTCAGTCCCGAGACTGCTGCCGCAGACCTGGCGATAATTGGGAAACATCTTGAAAAGACTTACCCCCTATACTTTCCACCCGATTTCAGGCTGACAGTCAATGGCTTCAACGGCGATTCCGTAGAGTACTACTTCAGGGAAATTCTTTTCGTGCTAATTGCTGCTGTAGCGCTGCTGTTATTGATCGCTTGCAGCAATGTAGCGAACTTGTTGTTAGCCCGGGCCACCACGCGCGAAAAGGAAATGGTGATTCGCTCTGCACTGGGAGCGACAAGGAGTCGCTTAATCCGTCAGCTTCTGGTGGAGAGTTTTGTGCTGGCGGCCGCCGGTTGCGCACTGGGATACGCACTCGCCCGTTTCGGATTGAAGGGTGTGGTCGCCGTGATACCGGAAAGAACAGTCCCTTCGGAAGCGGCGATTTCTCTGAACGCTACAGCGTTGCTTTTTGCGCTGATCATCACTGGCTTCACCGCTGTGGTCTGCGGCCTGACTCCTGCGCTTTACGCCGTACGTCGCGACCTGCAATCCTCGCTTACTGCAAGCGGAAAAAACGCGACCGCAGATTTTCGTCACGGAAGGTTGCGCTCCGGTCTAGTCATCGCGGAGGTCACCTTCTCGATTGTCTTGTTGATAGGGTCCGGTTTAATGATGCGCACTCTTCTCGCGCTCAAACAAGTCGACGTTGGGTTCAATCCCACGAATGTTTTGTATGCGCGGTTGTCTTTACCTGAGGGGCGATACAAGAATGTTGAGCAAAAACGAGTCCTTACCCAGAACATTCTCGCCGGCATTGAACGAATTCCTGGAGTGCTAGCTGCCGCAGACGCTTCCACATCCCCGCCGTACACGTGGGGTTGGACGACGGTGGTCGTGCGCGGAAAGCCACAGCCCACGAATCGAAATACAGCATTTGTGACTTGTAGTGAGGGCTATTTCCAAACCTTAGAGCGGCACTTATTGCGGGGCAGACTCTTATCGCGAAGTGATGTTGGTGACGCCCGACGCGTAGCGGTGGTCAACCAGACATTTGCGCGGGACCACTTTAACAATGAGGATGCTATCGGCCAAAGCATCCGATTCAGCGATCTGGAAACATTGTCCGATTGGCCGCGAGATCCAGACTTTGAAATTATCGGAGTCATCGGAGATGCGCAGAACAGCGGTTTGCAGGAACCACCGCGACCGGAAGTGTATCTTCCTTACACACTAACAGCGGACAACCAGAACTCCATCCTGGTGCGGACCACAGTGAACCCTTATTCGATCCTCCCGACCATGCGGCGGGAGGTCGCGGCGGTTGATCCGGAGATCGCGCTCGCGGACCCTGGGACGATTGAGCGCGATCTAGAACATTCGTACTACGCCAGTCCGAAATTCACGTTCGTTACACTGTGCACATTCGCGGCCGTCGCCCTGCTGCTGGTAGCTGTGGGTGTTTTCAGCGTGATCTCCTACACCGTGGTCCAGCAAACCCACGAAATCGGAATCCGCATGGCGCTTGGTGCGGAGCAAGCTGAAATTCTGCGCATGGTACTGAAGAAAGGAATGGGCCTGATCATGACGGGCGTGATCATTGGCCTATTCGCGAGTTACTTCCTTACGCGCTTCCTCGCCAGCCAGATTTGGGGCATCTCGCCAACCGATCCCTCGACTTTCGGCGCTGTGGCAATGCTCGCCATTTTAACCGGCGTCATCGCCTGTCTGCTCCCTGCCCGTCGCGCGACAAGAGTCGATCCGCTCATCGCACTCCGTTACGAATAGTGCTTCTGGTTCGCTGGTTAGGCGTGCACACAAATCTGGCTAAATTGGGAAGTCCCCGCCACCGGTAGAGCGGCACTTGGATCGATAATGGGACCCGCCCGTCACGGGCCACAACGGCGTTCTGGGAAGTTGGGATTTGCAGCGGCGGGTTTTACTTGATTTCATAACCTGTTGGCTCCTTCCTCCCGAGCCTTTGGTCGTCAAATTGACCACAGGGTCGAGGGAGCCAGCATTGTTATGAAATCAAGCCAAGCTTCGATGGCTTATACTAGTGCCGATTTCGCTAAGGAGGTGCTCGTCGTGCCCTCTTCCTTCCGGCCCGGCCTTGCAATTCTTGCCGCAGCGCTGCTCACGACTTCAGTAGCACTTGCGTTTAATGCGCCTCTATCCGATGAAGCTGTCCGCGAAGCCTCTTTCCTCGGTCAGCGTCACGATGATACGACCGCCCGGTTCTTGGAAACCTACCGTCGCTACTTTCCGGTCCCTGAGTCCGGGCCTCATGTTCTTGTGGTCGAACTATTCACGCCCTATGCGCAGGCTGTCGAATCTTCGAGTAAACAGGGCGCAGGCTATAGTGCCCAACAGGCAATACAGGATTATCAAGTCCGCGGCGACTCGCTCCGCGTCTCAGTACATGTTCGCTACACTAGCACGCGTGGCGCTGGATTTCCTTACAGCCAGAATAGAGTTCATTGGAAGGACTTTCAGGTTCGACTGTTGCTCGGTGGCAAGTCACTCAAGACCCGAAGCGTGAGGCATGAAGGCACGCTCATGGGTACAGGATACGGCGACGCAATCCCGACGGGTTTCATCGTCAGACAGGAATACGACGTACCCGATGCTACTTCCACAGACGCAACCATCGAAGTCGACACCCCCGATGGCCAGCATGTCGTCGCGGCCTTCGACCTCTCCAGCCTTCGCTGAAGCACTTGCAGTATCTTTGGTTGATTCGTTGAAGCGATCAGCGAGCAATCGGACAAACTGAAATCAATGAGGCCGCCAGATTTCGGCCTCAATGCCTGGCAAACAAAACCGGACAAGTCAAAATGGACCCAGAATCACTTCTCCGGTAATCCGACTGGAAAATCAATGGCTAGTCTAGGCTAGGGGTTCGGTGTGTCCGAACTCGTGGTGTAGTAACCCGAGCGGTCGTAGCGTTGTAACCGGGGCTGGCACTCACCCTGAGAGTGTGGAATTTTGACGAAGGGTTGTTGCCAGTAGGAGCGTACACGAGGGTGTAGTCATGGCGTGCTTGTTCAGTCATGCGCGTTAACGTGAGTTCCATAGTGTAAGTTGAAGTTGCGTAGAAAATCCCGCCCCCAGTTTTCGAGGAGTAGTCGGTCAAACTGAAGAATTTACGTTTCGATTTGGCAGAGCCTGAGGCTAGGGCGTAGACGGAGATATTGTTTTGAAGGAGGAAGTCACGCACGGCCTCGTGAGAATGGTGATTCAGCTTTGCTTCGTCTAAACCGTCCGTAAGGATCAGAATGATTCTGCGACGGTCACTGGGCCGTTGCTGGAGAAGTTGCGCTGAGGAGTAAAGCGCATCTTCAAGCGCCTTGCTTGGTCTAGAACCAGAGTAGGTTGGGGCAGAGACCGACGGCGGTTCTGTGGTCGAGACCCGATCGGTAACCAGAGGCTGCGGAATGTATGGAGGAGAGGGTTGCGCGGCTGACTGGGCAGATTTTAAGGCGGCCATAAGCTTCATCGAGTCACTGGTGAACTCGTCTCCTGGGTAGAACAGCATGTCAAAACGGCAGACCATGGCTTCGTCTTGGTCGGCGATGTCGCCGATGATTGAACGCACACTTCTAGCCATCTGCGTCCCTTCCTTCCACTTCAGGTCGTCGTCGACGAGGATCAGGAGCGAAAGAGGAAGACTCTCATCAGTGAAAGAGAGAATACTTTGCTCGACTTCGTCATCGAATACTTGGAAGTCGTCCTTGAGTAAACCGGAGACAAGTCTGCCGCGGTCGTCTTTCACCGTAACAGTTAGAACGACGAGATTTGACTCGACCCTAATTTTCTGTCGCAATTCCCGCGTTCGCTTGGATTCCTGCGAGAGGCCGGTACAACAGACCAGGTTCGTAATCACAAAAGTGGAGATGGTTTTCTTCCAAGCCATATATTCACCAGAGATGCGAATAGACCGTGAATGAGACGCCACGAAACGAGGCGGGGGTTGTGCCTTCCGTACCCGTCAATGTGAATCAGTTGAGACAGGCCCGATCTGGGAAGTTGCTCCAATGCCGCCACCAACCGATTCCGGGCGGACGACAAGGAATCCGTCCCTTCGTGCAGACTCCTGGGACAGGCGCACATCAACACAAACCCTATAGACTGAACCCTTCCTTGAGACAAAGGTGTGCATCACACCTGGATTAGAGGGTCTTGGCCTCGGAAGAGACAGGCATCATCAGCCCAGAAACATCATTAGCGCTGCCGCCGAGGTTCTCTCGGATTCCACTTGTGAGTCCTTTTCGAACTTTTCGGGCGAACAGTAGCCTAGCGCCGAGTGTAACCGAGGCTCGTTGTAGTACCGCTCGATGAAATCCTCCAGCCGCTCCCCTTGCAAGTCTTCGAAATCGCGGTAAGTACTGGCGTAAGCCTCTTCCGAGTCCCGCAAAGATTCCCGTGACGAATTGGCTCTCAGCGCACACCTTGACAATCGACAATTCTTATTGTAGATAACCATAGTATGGCGAAGCCGAATGATCTCGTGCAAGGAACACTCGACCTTTTAATTCTGAAGACGATCTCGCTCGAACCGAAACACGGTTGGGCGATTGCCAAACGGATTCAACAAATCTCTGGTGAGGTGCTACAAGTCCAGCAAGGCTCGCTGTACCCGGCTTTGCATCGTCTGGAACAAAAAGCCTGGATCAAGGCCAAATGGAAGGAAACCGAAACGGGAAGGCAAGCGAAGTTTTATTCGTTGACCGCCGCCGGTCGCGCCCAGCTTGAAAAGGAAGCCGAAAATTGGAGTCGTCTGTCCGCGGCGATCAACTTGGTCGTGGAGACAACGTAGGGATGGTGCTGTCATGCTGTGGGCCCGCCGATTCTGGCTCAAGTTGCGAAGCTTATTCCGTCACGACCGAAACGCGCAGCGATTAGACGACGAGATTCAATTCCACCTCGATCAGCAAATCGCCGAGAACCTCTCCGCGGGCATGAGTCGCGAAGAGGCCCGTTATGCGGCTATGCGAGCCTTCGGCAATCCCACATTCCTCAAAGAAGAAACCCGCGACACCTGGGGCTGGACCTGGCTCGAACAAATCGCCCAGGACCTTCGCTTCGGCCTGCGGGCCCTTCGACGGAAACCCGGGTTCAGCATCCTTGTTATCCTGGCGTTAGCTCTCGGTATAGGGGTCAACACCACCGTCTTCACCGCTCTCGATGCGACGGCGTTCCGACCCTTACCCGTCGAGGAACCGGATCTTATCGTGCGAGTCATTCGCTGGATTCCGCAGCGCTATGGCGGCACTCTGTTTTCCCTTCCTGAGTATGTCTATTACAGAGACCATAATGACGTGTTCTTGGGTCTGGCAGCCGACAGTTGTTGTTACAACGTCGTCTACGGTGGTCAGCCCGCCGCAAATGCGGTGACAATGCACCAATCAGCCTTGCTGACCGCGCGCCTTGTTTCGGAAAACTACTTCGAAGTGCTCGGAATCAACGCGGTCCTCGGCCGCACCTTCCTGCCAGAGGAGGGCCAGTCGGAGAAGTCAAATCCCGTGGCCGTACTCAGTTATCAATTCTGGCAACAGAGAGTCAACTCCGACCCGAACATCCTGGGAAAGTCGCTGATCTTGAATGCCACCCACTTCACTGTGGTGGGCATCGCGCCGCGCGATTTCATTGGCAGTGGAGACCCGCCGGCGGTTCCCGATGTATGGATTCCCTTGGCGATGCAACGCTATATCGTGCCGGGAAGTCAGTGGATGAACAATACGAATACTTACAACGTTCGCATGGTGGGCCAACTACAGCCGGGCACCGCGCTCAAGAGGGCGCAGCCGGTTCTGACGGTCCTTGCCCCGCAGCTTGCCCACACACCTATTGCCAAGGATCAGACCGCCAGCACGACACACCTTACCGTGAAGCGAGCATCCTTTCTCGACTTTGGTGGAACGGGCGCGGAGTTTGCGGTCTCGGTGACGCTCGCGCTCGCTGCCGCTGGCATGGTGTTGCTCGTCGCCTGTGCCAGCCGGCGCCGTGGTGCTATCCCACGTTATGTCGTTTCTTCTGTTCGGTCTTAGCCCGCTGGATCCGCTGGCATTTTCAAGCGCATCTGTGTTTCTGATTGTTGTGGCGGCCCTCGCGGCCTACCTTCCTTCGCGGCGGGCCACCAAGGTCGATCCAATGGCAGCGCTACGCCGCGAGTAAAATATGATCAATTCCAAGCCCCCGTAAGTTCCTTAGACCGTTTGGGCGCGTACCAAAGCACATCCTTTGGGACGCTGCGCGGAGGGGGGAGACACAGAGACGAATCAAGAGTTCGCAGGCCGCCCCGATCAATCCTTTTGGTACCGCCCGACACAGCGTTGCATGGTCGGGTCAAATACCGAAAAGTGTGCACGAACGGACTGTCTCAGTTTAGGGGTCCAGTATCGCGTGCACGACATAGAAGTGGGAATCACGCCACCCGGCGCTCCTCCCAGTAATCCTCGAAGCGGCCATTTGAATAGGAGCAGCGGAGGGCAAGAATCGCGTTGGCACCCCGAACTGTCCAGAACATCCCGGACCTCTTGAAACGGGAAGCGCTCATTGTCTTGCAAACTTTACGTATTCAAAAGCGTAAAGGTTGCAAGACTATCATCGGGCAACGACTGAAGCAGTCGGGAATGCGTTGGACAGTCGACCACGCGAACGCAATTATCGCCCTTCGTTGTTCCCAGCTCAGTGGCCGCTGGGAAGAATTCTGGGAACAACGCGCCGCTGGCTGAAATCCGGCCGGTTTTTCACCTACAAATTTGGCGCACACCCTCGGGCGCAAACACTGGCAGGTATCCCGGCCCCAGTTTGATCGCAGGCGACCCATCCGTACGCCGTATGTACGCATCGAACCCTGTCTCCTCCGTTGCGGATTCGCCACCATCCCAAAAAGTGACCGATCGCCCGTCCGGTGAGAGGTCTGAAATCGCCGTCGCTTCGAGCCAGGAAAGATCTCGCTCTTTGTCATCGCCTGAAACGTGTACCATCAGTTCGATCGTGAAGGATTCCGTGGACAATAGCACGCTTCCGGCAGAAGAAATGTCGTGCAACCTCGATAGGCCTGGCAATCGCAAAACCTTGCCTACCCTCCCCGCTAGATCTAGAGCCCTGAGCGTGTTTCCCCAGCCTTCCTGCGCCATCGTCCCCGAGAACCAACCTCGTCGCCCAAAGGCGTCCACGCCAGTCCCTCGATCGCATTCCATGGTCCTGTGCTCTGTTTCCGCCTTCCCTGCCGGTCGATGATCGTCACAGTGCCACCGTCATCTCCCAAAATCGGGTGCTCCACATAGGCAATCAATTCCCCATTGGGTGAAATCCGTAACGAGCTCATCCACCCACCACTCTCCACTAGAACTCTGTTCAGCGGGTACTCCAGCCGGAATCGCCCATCCACGAAACGAATCACTGCCAGATCCTTTCCATTGGGCGACCAGTCCGCTGCCCACGCATTCGCGGCAATTTCCCTCGCCGCACTTCCCGAGACATTCATTCTGCCCAGCGTTCCTCCGCATTCTGCTGTCGGCATCAGATAGCCTGCGCAGCTTTTGACCACCGCCAATTCACCGGAATGCGACACTGCCAGGACACTGGCTGCTCCGCTGCCGAGGGAGCGCGACTCCGGGGTCTTTCCGCTCGTTGTAAAGACTTCGCTCGCCTCCCCGTTCCATTCTGCCGAATACACAACCGTCTCTCCGTCCCCAGAAAACCCTGCCGAATGAATTGTCCCGCGTCGAAACGTCAGTTGGCTGAAGGTCTGCGCTGGCTCCAAGCCTGCCTTCAGCCATGTGTCGGCCTGCCAGGAAAGACGCTGCCGCAGCAACCGCGATCACAGCCAGGCTTGCGACTACCAAGCGACTCTTTCCATGAGGTTTTAACTCCTGGACCGCAATTGTCCCCGAGGAAGAAGCTGTCGCAATTGCTTCCAATGCGAAGCACAAATCGCGCGCCGTCTGGAAGCGGTCCTGCTTCTCCTTCTCCAGGCACCGAAACAGGATCCGCTCCATTGTCGGCGTCACCGCAACCCCGCTCTGCGACAGTTCCTTGGGAGATTCCTTCAAAATCAAACTAAGAACGTCTGCTGCGCTGTCCCCGGGGAAAGCCCGGTGCCCAGAAACCATCTCGTACAGGATTGCGCCCAGGGCGAAAAGATCACAGCGTGCATCGACTTCCTGACCGCGGACCTGTTCCGGAGCCATGTACCCAACTGTTCCAAGTACAACTCCCGGTTCTGTCCCGACGCTCAATGTTTGATCGACGAGCAAGGATTCAGAGGTTCCATCAACTTCGCTAAGCCGAAGTCAAGAATCTTGACGTGGCCGTCCTTGGTGATGAAGAGGTTTTCTGGTTTCAGATCGCGATGAATGATTCCTTTTGCGTGCGCTGCCGCTAGGCCTTGAGCAATCTGCGCGCCGCATTCAATCACCTTGCGTGCGGGCAGGGCGCTCCGCGCAAGGAGCTCGCGCAACGTTTCTCCCTCAAGCAGTTCGGTAACCACGTACGCAGTGCCGTCCGACGTCCCCACATCGTAGACAGCTAGAATATTCGCATGGTTAAGCATTCCCGTCGCTCGCGCCTCATTCTCAAATCTATGCAGGCGCTCCGGGTTGGATAGCAGGCTTGCCGCGAGCGCTTTGATGGCTACGTGCCGGGCAAGCCGTGGATCCCACGCTCGATACACTTCGCCCATTCCGCCCGCCCCCAGCAGTGCAATGACTTCGTAGGGCCCCAGTTTTGTCCCGACGGCCAGTCTCATAGCGCGCGCATTATAACCCGGCCACTATCGCGGTTGTTTGCGTTTGAGCGCAAACTGCCCACCGTCGGGTGTAGGCAACTGCGAGCTCCCTTCGAGCGTGTCACAGCGCACGCAACTATCCGCAATCGAGTTCCATCGTTCGAGGCCGCATGGAATCAAGTGTTGTGTTGATACGCGAGCCGAATCCTTGACTCGCGTGCCGTCGATCGAACGCCGCTGGACGAGCTGGGATATCGTGAAGAATTCGGATCCATTCAAGAAAAGCGACGCCCAGACGATTGAGTTCTTGGTGCAGATTCCACGCGACGGAGAGAAGACCGTAAATTACAAGGTGCACTACAGTTGGTAGTTGGGAGATTGGATTTGCCGCGAATCCAAAGAGGAACAGTGCGAATACGCCCGTGTCGGCGACGCGCTCTAACTAACCCGCGCATGAATGGCAGAATCTAGACGAGGAGATAGAATTGATCGTCGTCCAATAATCTGTCGGAATCAGATCCGCGGTCTCCTCTGTTTCAGTTGAGAGAGCGGGATTAAGCTTGTGGACGTGGCGGGACTCGAACCCGCGGCCCCCTGCTTGAGTGGCAGGGGGTATGCGAGGGACACTCCGACGATACTTCGACGATACTTCGTTGATACGAATATGTTGGTGGACGTGACCGGGATCGAACCGGCGACCCCCTGCTTGCAAAGCAGATGTAAATTCAATCTAAGTCGTGCTTTGATTGCGCTTATTACTTTCAAGCCGATCTAAGGTTGTCCAAAGTTGCTTCAAAACGACAGTTATTTACCGCTTCAGTTATGGCATCGGGAATGCTAGCATCCGGATCAACCCAACGGCGGAGGAAGCAAAATATGCCCAGCGTGGCAGTCATCCCTCTTCTTCTTACGCTACTTCTCGCTGTAATTTGCCAACCTGTTGGAGCACAATCTCGCCCTACGTCGGACCTCAAAGGCCGCGCGGAGAAGACTGATTCAGACAACCTCGTCCGAAGGCAACAGTGGTTCCGGCATGGCCGCCAGGGAATACAAAGCAAAGCCGCTGCGGCACTCCGCTTGGATGCCTACCGACAAATGGTAATGCGGCGGAATGCGTTCCATACCGCAAGGTTATCCACAGCACAGATCGCTGGGACCTCTCCAACCACTCCTCAGGTCTGGAGTCCACTCGGGCCAAGCCCGATCCTCTCCAACCCCAGCGGGAGCTCGACCGCCGACTACGACTATGGTCCCGTAATTGGTCGAGTCACTTCGCTGTTTGTCGATCCTAGCGATGCCACTGGAAACACCGTTTACCTTGGGGGTGCGACGGGAGGCTTATGGAGGGCCTCGAATGCCGCTAGCACTACACCTAATAACACCGTCACTTGGTCCGCGCTGTTGGATAGTCAACCCACACTATCGGTGGGCGCTATAGGCATTCAACCCGGAAACTCGAATCTCATCATTCTGGGAACCGGTGAGCCTGACTTCTCAATCGATTCCTACTATGCTTTGGGCTTCTTGCGTTCAACAGACAAAGGATCTACTTGGACCTTGATCAGCTCCGCCAACAGTGGAGCTGGTGGGTTCGCAATGGATCTGAAGGGCATTGCCTTCAGCAGTGTCGTCTTCAGCGCTGACAATCCAAACCTCGTGGTCGCAGGGGCTGGTGCTTCCGGCGTCGGATTCGGAAGCAGGATTGAGACGGCTACGGACGAGCGATTTGGAATCTTCTACTCCACGGATGCAGGTCAAAGCTGGACGCGTGCAACGTTTCTGGACGGTACCACACTTGTCAAACCGTGGTCGGTTAGCTCCATAGTTTACAACACCGTTGAGCACTTGTTTTATGCGGCGGTGGGCTTCCAGGGGATCTACTCTTCATCTGATGGAGCCACGTGGAGCCGTCTAACCAGTCAGCCAGGGGTAGGCTTGAACCTATCGAACTGCCCCGCATATTTTTCTACGACTTGCCCCATCTTTCGGGGTGCTCTCAGCATACGGCCTGGGGCAGACGAAATATATGTGTGGTATGTGGATCTCAACAGCAAGGACCAGGGAATCTACAAAACAACAGATGGAGGGCAAACGTGGACCGCCTTCAATGAGTCTGGGATCACAAACTGTGGAGACGCTGCGGGGTGCGGAACCGAGCAGGGTTTTTTCAATCTTGTCTTGAGTGCGGTACCGCAATCGAACGGAGGCACAGACCTCTACGCGGGGGCCGTCAATCTGTTCAAGTGCTCGATTACGTCTGCCAATCCTACGTGCAGCGCTAATCCCTTTCTAAATTTGACCCACGTATATGGCTGTTCTCCCATTGGGTCGCTGGCCCACGTGCACCCGGACCAGCATGCAATCGCATTTGCTTCCGGCAATCCTCAAATCATCTATTTTGGAAATGACGGCGGCGTTTACCGCACTCTGAACGCCGCAGGATTGAGTTCAGGTAGTTGTGGTGGACCATTGAACCCCTTCGACAACTTAAATGACACGATGGGATCTATGGCCCAGTTTGTGTGGCTTTCACAGGATCCGAGCAATCAAAACATTCTTCTTGGAGGTACTCAGGACAACGGCTCCCCGGCGCGCACGGCTGCGGGCGTCGCGTGGCCTGACGTCAACCTGGGAGATGGCGGGTATAACGCCATCAATCCGGCTTCCCCAAGCGAGTGGTTCACTGCCCATACGGATGTCTCGATCCAGCGGTGTACCCTTGGCACCAGCTGTACTCCCGCGGACTTCTCTTCGATCGTAACGAATTCAACTCTCGCCGGAGACGTCGGTCCCTTCTACACTCCCTACATATTGGACCCACAGGCTCCAACAAGCATGCTCGTAGGTACATGCCGTGTCTGGCGCGGACCGAGTAATGGTGGCACTGGGTGGCTAGCCTTAAGCAACAATTTTGATACCGCCAATGGGTCATCCTGTACAGCTAACGCGCAAAACCAAATACGGTCAATCGCCGCAGGTGGAACGCTTACTTCCAATGGTTCCCAAGTGATCTGGGTGGGCGGGACAAACGGATATATCTGGACAACGTCAAACGCCGATAGCGGCCCAAGCACCTGGCACTCTCCTTACAACTCGCCCTACCTAACGCCGATCTCTTCGATCACCATCGATCCAAGAGACTCGACCGGAAAAACGGTGTACTTCACGACACTTGGTTTTTTCGGGGGTCAGGTCGTGTTGATCGGGCCAAATGCAATCACGGGAAGCCCCAGCGGGGATTTGCCAAACATTCCAGCGAACTCAATCATCTTCGATCCGGAATTCCCCAACATCATGTACGTTGGTACAGATATCGGCGTCCTTCAGAGCTTCAATGGAGGCACCAATTGGATAGAGGTAGGTCCGGGGTCCCTGCCCAGCGCTCCGGTGTTGCACTTGGAAGTATTCAAGGCACCAAGCACCAAGAAGCTTCGCGCTTCGACTTATGGACGAGGTGTTTGGGAAACAGACTTGCCGACAGGGTCAATTCCGTTAGTCTCCTTCTCTAGTTACAGCGTCACGTTTTCACCGCAGGCCATCGGAACCACGAGTTCTCCGGTGACAGTGACGCTTACCAATATCGGCAGTGCAATCCTGAATCTTACAGCTTTCAACCTCAATGGTAGCGAGTTCGCGGAAACAAACAACTGTCCAGCGACTCTTGCAGCGGCAGCAAGTTGCGTGCTCAGCCTTACATTCACGCCGGTGTCCTCGGGAAATCATGCCGGAACCTTGACGCTGACCGACAATGCCAATGACAGCCCACAAGTCGTGCAAATCATTGGGAATATCCCCACGCCCGCGATAAAGATCGTCCAGCCGACCATGGCGTTCCCAAACATTGCTGTTGGGGCCGTCTTTGGCCCGCAGCCGGGAATCGTGATCAGTTCCGGGACCGGGCCACTGACCATTAGCAACGTTTCAGCGACCGGTGACTTCTCTGAGACTAACAACTGCGTTGGTACGCTGGCCGTGAATCAGCAATGCACCATAGATATTTCCTTTCGCCCCACTGCTCCGGGCGTCCGACAGGGAACAGTACTGATCACAGACAATGCTTCGGGAAGCCCCCATACCATTTCCGTTGCGGGAACGGGCGTCGCAGAACTTGTCGTATCTACCGACTCGCTTCAGTTTCCAAACGTGATGGTGGGGCAGTCCAGCGCCCCAGTGGCTATCACGCTGTCAAACTTCACGTCGGCGGCCATCGGAATAACGCAGCTCACCCTTCAAGGACCCAACACCGGGGATTTTTCCCAGACCAACAACTGCGGCACGTCCGTGGCCCAGCAGACCAGCTGTGTGGTTACTATTATCTTTACGCCCACTGCGGGTGACGTTCGCTCGACGAATCTCTCGGTTATCGACACGAACGGCAATACCGTTGGCGCCTTACTCCAAGGCACTGGCACCAACTTTGCCGTCAGCAGCAGTACTTTCCCATCTGTGGTGACCATCAAGGCAGGGCAAACGGCCAATTTTACTGTTTGGCTCGGAGCTCAAGGGGGATTTAATGGCACCGTCTCTCTAAGTTGCAAGGGGGGACCGCAAGGGAGTACATGTAGCACAACACCCGCTTCCGTCCCGCTTACGCTCGCGAGTCCTGGTGCTGCGATAATCGTGAGCGTCAACGCTCCAGCTCTGACAGCAGCCAATGCTCTTGCCTTCAGATTCACGCAAGGTAAAGTCTCTCCTAAACTGAAACCTGGCCTCACCTTCCTAATCGTCGTACTCCTTGCGTCATTGCTCTTCTGGCGAAGCCTTGCAACAAAAGTTCCAATTCCCACAACTGGGTTGATCTTGCTTGTTCTTGGAATGCTCATGTCCGCTGTGTCCTGCGGAGGGGGCAGTTCGGCCAGCAATCCTGGCCCTGCTCCTGGACCAACAAGCTACACAATCACGGTAACAGGAACTTCCGGATCGCTTACGAATTCGACTAATCTAACTCTAATTGTGAATCCCTGAAATGTCCTGAAACGGTTCTGTTCCCGGCTCTTTTGCCCGCGCAAATAGCGCTGAAGGTTACTGCGGGGGAGGCGGCGAAGCAATTCACTTGGAGCTGATTATGGAGGACGTGGCGGGACTCGAACCCGCGGCCCCCTGCTCGAGTGGCAGGGGTATGCGAGGCACACTTCAACGATATTTCATTGAAACGAATATGGTTGGTGGACGTGGCCGGAATCGAACCGGCGACCCCCTGCTTGCAAAGCGGGGAGCCAAATTTGCTAAATCTTGCCGGAGCCGACGCAACCCGCTAAAAAGTGACAAGTTGTGACAAAACATAGCAAGCCGTTTCTCTCCGTTCTGTTCACTTTCTCTTCGGAATTTACGGGAATCTGTCACAACTTTCACTACGTTTTTCCTACGGTGCGAATTTGCCTCTAACTAAGGCAGAAGTCCACCGGCTAAAACAAGGGCTTCACCTCGACAGTCCGGAGATCGCTTTGAGGGCTAGGGGGGCAGTAACTTGAGAAACTGTGCCGGCCTGACGATCCGGATACCGTGGTGATTCTTGAGACTCAGAAGGGCCGCATCACCGCTCACGACATAGTCGGCATCCGCGGCAAGCGCCGCCTCCAAGAATTTATCATCGTCGGGATCACTGCAAACTGTTCTTGTGAAGGAAACGGGTTCGACGATTTCGGAGTGAAGCTCGATGACTTCGAGGATCGAGCCGAGCACAGGGGACGGGCGTTTTTTGGTCATCTCATCCAAGACTCGACGGTACTCGTTCAAGATGGGCAGCGATACCGCAAGAAGGAAGCATCGTTTCTGCCAAGCCTTCAGAATCTCAAACGGCGCGCCCTGCCAGAAGATTCCGGAAACAATGACGTTAGTATCGAGGATCGCCTTGATCGTCACTTCAAGCGGCGCCTGGATTTAGCAATCGCGGATTTCAAATCCGTTTTCTTGATCCTGGCTTTTTTGGCCTCCGCTCGAGCTTGACGCAAAAGCCCCTGGAATTCCTCAAGCCTGGGTGGCGTGATGACTTTGAGGATTACGGCATCCCGTTGGCCAATGACCACGAATTGGTCCCCTTCGTTCAGCCCAAGATCATTGCGGACCTCTTCGGGAATGACGACTTGTCCTTTGGATGACAGCTTCGTGGTGGCATAACCGGTCATAATCGGATGACTCCAGTCTTACTAGTAAGATTAGCATGACTTCAAGCCCGAGATCAAGTCGTGCCGACGAACTAGTTGTAGTAAGTGATTGATTTGCGGGCAGATGGTTGGTGGACGTGGCCGGGATCGAACCGGCGACCCCCTGCTTGCAAAGCAGGAAACTCGCCCACAACAATTCCACTGGACAACTTTAAGCACAACGTTTCCAACAAATCGGGGAATCTGCTTTCGCTCAAAAGCTAACCCCAATGAACTGAAAAGTTTGGATTCTTGCACAGATCGTGCACAGTATCGACATTGTTGACACAGGCCTGAATTCCTGACAAAATGTAGCTGCAATGTAGACACAGGGAGGAATGACGACATGAGGACGGTGGTCAAGAAATGGGGCAACAGCGCCTCGGTGCGAATTCCCGCTGCCCTCATGGAGGCGGCTCATCTGGATCTAGACGATGCCGTTGACGTGCGCGAAGAGTCCGGGCGCATCGTCATCGAGCCAGCACAGCGCAAGGAATATGATCTGACC
>QIAN01000267.1 GCA_003225005.1 Acidobacteriota bacterium
TCCCTGTCTCCCTTGCCCTTGGAGAATACGGGGCTATCGATCGTTCCACCGATCCGAAAGGGAAACTGCAACTTACCGTCTTTCAATGTGGCTCCCGACAGCCGGGCAATGGTGTTGGTGAAGAGGCTCTCCTTGGTTGTAATCTCCGCCAACCCTCGATAGTTCAACTCGTCAGAGCCTGACAGGCTCACACTGCCCGAGCCATCCACGTCGACTCCGTAGCCGTCAATGTCTATCACCCTGCTCGAAATCCGCTGATCGGCTAGCTCCAGATCGGTGGTGATCAAGTTAAATGAGGAAGGATCGTTTTTGGCTGGGCCAAGATCGTTGAAGTGCGCCAGTTTCATCAAATTCGCGTTGAGCTTGAGACTCGGCACCTGACCGTTACGTACCGTCAGGTGTCCGCCTCCGCGGATTCCTGCCAGCGGGCGTAGCGAATGTGCGATTTTCTCCCGCTAACCGAACGTCCCCTTCCATTTTCCCGGTCATCCTTCCGCCGCCTTTTGGGCGCTCCGACGCTAAGTTCGGCATCGATCCGGGGAGGGTTCTTCACCCCGATACGATCAATGTGAATCGTCAGAGGGAAAAACGTGAGTGCCAGCCGTCCGATTTCAACCTGCTTTCCAGTTTTTTCTTGAAGATAGGAGATGACGCGGGGCCGGTATCGATCCACGTTCATCAGGGCGTGTACAACGAAAATGAACGCGAGCAGGAGTATCGCAGCGATTCCCACAACGACTAAACCTGTCCCACCTGTCCCACGACGGATGGGCATAGCGACCTCAGACAAATAAAATACAAGCCGGTGGAGCGACTGGCATCCACTAGCATGCGATAAAAGCGGTCGCTAAACAGTTCAATTGTGACCAAGTTCGGCAGCATCTAGGCGCTTGTGCCCGGATTGCGAGAAAGTGGAAGTATCGAGCCAGAAGAATCTGAGGGAACTTCGTCACATCCTTGCGCACCTCTGCGTGACCGCAATTCGCACTCTGTAGTAGGGACCTCTTGCCCGTTGCGATTCTTTCCGGAAACACAAAACCCGCTGGAAGGATATCCGGGCGGCTCAGTCTGCAAACCGGATTTACGTCGCCGTTACGCTGCCTTTTTTAGACCCTTCACTTTCGCCCACCTCGCTCGCTGAGCAGCCGCCATCTTCCTCCGCGCTGCGGATGACACTATGCGCTTGGGGCTCGCCCCTTCCGCCCGGTGGTTCTGCTTGGCCCATCGTGCTTTCTGAGCAAGGCTAATTCTCCTCCGAGCATCAGCCGACATGGTGCGCCGATGCCCATTGGAGGTTGGGCTTCCCAAAGCCGAGAGTGCAGCACGAAACCGACTGACTTCATTCTCGGCTCTTTGCAGTTCTTTCCTCAATTGCTGTACGACACGCGACATGTTTACCATGAGTTCCCCCCTCGGCTGAAGATAATAGCAGAGCGAACGAGCCTAGGCAGTCGTCGTCAGTGTCTTAAGTCAGACGATGTGGAAACGCGTACAGGTCCTGCGGTATTGATTTGGTCCGTCGTGGTCCCACTCAATTGCGTCGGAGAGTTGCGGGTCGTTGCCCTGATCTCATGCGCTGGCGGGGTTGTGGACGATCTTCTCCGGCAGTCATACTCCTTTGCGATCCAGCTTGCACAAAAAAAGGCACAATGAGTTTCAGCCGAGAGGGTAATCGCGCGCCAGCGGGACGGGTACAAAAATAGTTGCGCATCAATTTTTTGCGAATTTTGGGGGAGGGAGCTTTGCAACAGCCACGCCTGTAGGAACCCGCTGTTCGAAATCCTACTCTCCGGGGACGAGGCGTTAGCAGCACTCGGCATTCGTCCCCGCACTTTGAGCTTCTAGAGTTGCCGGGGCAACGAAAAAGCGAGGGCGTCTGGTCGCGTCCTGGGTTCGGATTTCGTCACAAATACAATATTCGCTATTGCTTTTTGTCGCTGTAGGGTGCACGATTTTCACATCGGGCTTCTCGTGCGGAGCGTTGTATGTCGTCTGGCCAAGCACGGACATTTGATCCGAAGTTGTTTCTCTCCCAAACCGGATTGGGAAGAGTAATCCTGCAATATCCAAAGAATAAAGTGATCTTCGCGCAAGGAGATCCTGGCGATGCCGTTTTCTATATTCAAACAGGTCGAGCGAAACTCAGCGTCCTTTCTGCGCGTGGCAAAGAAGCTACCATCGCCCTATTAGGAGAGGGGGACTTCATGGGTGAGGGGTGTATTGCCTCTGACCAGCCTCTGCGAGCCGCGTCCGCCACCACTGTCACACACTGTGTTGTCTTAAGAATTGACAAGGACGCGATGCTGAACGTACTTCACCGTGAGCACGTGTTTTCGGACCTATTTGTCGCGTACATAGTTGGTCGTTACAACCAGACTCAGGCAGACTTAGTTGACCAGCTTTTCAATTCTGCTGAGAAGCGGTTGGCCCGGATCCTTTTGCTGCTGGCCCGCTTTGGAAAGGAAGAGAGATCGGAGAACGTGGTTCCGAAGATAAGCCAAGAAACATTGGCGGAAATGGTCGGTACGACCCGAGCTCGAATTAACTTCTTTATGAATCGCTTCCGACAGCTCGGCCTCATTGACTATAACGGTGGGTTGGAAGTTCACAGTTCGCTGCTCGCCATCATGCTGCATGAGTAACGTTTCTCTTCTGGAAG
>QIAN01000269.1:0-406 GCA_003225005.1 Acidobacteriota bacterium
CGTCCACGCATGCGTCTCGAGCAAAAGCAGAGGGTCTTCATACTGCAGGCAAGTCCAGTTAGTCTGTCCCGCTGCAACCTGATCGCCGATGGCGACAATTCGTTCAAAAGAATCGCGCAGGTACAGGCGTCCACCCGGCTCGGTACTTGAAGGGTCCTGAACAATGGAAGAAGCGGCGCCCGCTTCATCGTACGTGAATGCTGTTTCTTCGACCTGTATGCCAGGATGACCTGCGGCAGCAATACGGGTCAAGTACAGCGGCCTGTTGAATTCATCCGAATCGATGCACGTGCGATGTTGATCCTCATGGCGGATCGCACTGAGCGATGCACCTTTGTAGTTGTAATCGGATCGTGTCGACGTGTCATGACTGATCTCACGCAATAAACGCCATGCGTCATCGTAG
>QIAN01000269.1:445-22899 GCA_003225005.1 Acidobacteriota bacterium
TGGGACGCTGGGCGAGGTGTATCGAATCCAACGCCGGACTCAGCGCAAAACGGTTGGGCTCGTCCGTTGACCGTACGGATGACCCAATGCGAACAGTGGCGCGGGCAAAGTTCCACCGGAGCGAATGCCTCTTCCCCCACGACGTAGGGACCCGGTGAGGTCTCGACGCTCAAATCGTGATACTCGAATGACATTCGCGTCGAGCGTGGCAAATCGCGACCCAGAACAGCTGCCATCCGAACCCAGGGCGACAGCGTCGATCCCAGGGTCGAGCCTGGCCGCCGAGGGCTAATTCGCGACGCTCTGGGATTTCCAGCTCGATTCGAAACTCGACTCAGTATCAATGCTGGCGCCAAGTCCTGGTTAACCACCTTATCGAAGTTGGCTGCGAATGGATCTTCACCGTACGTATTTGCAAGGACGGTACGGCCATCGCCGTCAACGACTCGCACTAGATTGTGACGCAGGTCCACGGGCCGGCCGTAGATGTGTCGAAGCTGTCCATTGGGGTCGCGCTGCCCGAAGCGCGTGCGACAGTCGTTTACGCATTGCCCTGGACATGCGCCGTAACTTGTGGATCCGAATGCTTGTGCCCTATAGCGTGCTTGGCAATCCGCCATGCCCGTCGCACAGCGGTCAGGATGTCCTAAAAAAACTCCTTGGTCCCGCTCGCACTGAATGTTATCCGGCGAGAATATCGTGCAATCTCGCTGACAATACGCTGTTTGAGCGTTCTCAGGATGACTGCAATACGACTGGATTTCAACGAGTGTGCAGGACTGTTCAGTCGGACCTTCAGCGAAGCAGTGACTAGAGTCGAAGTCCGCATTCGAGTCATTGGTAAAACAAGTCAAATTGCAGTAGGACTGGCAACTACTGTGGGGATCACCAAATGCAAGACCTATCGGTCGGCATGCTTGATCGACCGCCGTTGCGACTGAAACATTGCACGCGTCGAAGTTAGCACAGCTTGCTGTCTTCGAGCCGCAGAAGCTCGCGCACGCCGGAATAGCCATGGCATCCGCCGCATAGGCAACATCCGCGATTGACTTTGAATAGTACTTATACGTCGGGCCATTGCCGTTGGCATCCAAGACTCGCACGAGCTCGAGGTCAATCGCAAACCCGCTACCCGGGGCGGGAGCTAGCGCCGTCAGGACGAATGAGACAAGAGGCTGATCGCAAGTCGGAGTCTCGCTCAGGCAATGAAGCACGTCGACACTATTTGTTTCGCCTCCAGCCTGAATCGAAAGTGACGTGTAGTTGTAATAGATGGCGCGACCGGTCGTATCGATTACGCGCGTTACAACTCCTCCGCTATCCGGCCAACTGTCATGATTCCACTCGATCCGGATCGCGTGCTGCGCTGAGTCGCTGATCGAGCTCAATGTCCCGTACGATCGGTCGAAGCGATAAATCCACGTCGAGCCGTCTTTCAGTTGCCACGGCTCATTGCCAAAGTCATCGAATAGCAGCTGCAGCGGCAACTGCTTCTCCGCTTGATAAACTCGGATATTGCCCGGGTCCATCCTGCGGTAATGAAACCGGATCCGTTCCATCTTTTCAGACACGTAGTCAACATCTGGATAGGCTCCCTGGCAGTTATCGGCAGGATGCTCAATTAGGCGCCGCGAGAGACTATGTGTCCATCCCGCACCGAGTGGTGTCAACATCGTGATTCCACTACGGTAATAGCGAGTAAATGTGTAAGGAACTCCGAATCCAGCGTAATGCAGATCCGTTTCCTCCATGCTAAACTCTCCGCTCCCTAGAACTGGTTCCGTGCCACGGGCATTGCCGCCATCCGCGCTCGCAACCGATGCGGCCGTGATACTGCTTGTGCAGCTCGCCTGGCAGATCGGTACACCTGGAATATCAGCATTAACTCGTAGAGACTGCAACTCTGTATCGACAGTCTGTCGAAGGTTCGCGTCGGTGAGGTTGGGCGGGTTAAAAGGCGGGGCTACCGCGAAATTCCCGCCTGGCGGATAGGAGCCACTATTTGACCCCGCATCAACCGGCGGAAGTTTGGTGCAGGTCTGCAATAACTCGTCGCACCACTGCTGAGCGTGTACCAACTCGCTCGTCACCAGCATGATAAGTAGAGTGCTAGCGATAACGATGGCGCCGCGACGCTTGATGCCGTTCTCTGGGCACAGCCTTGTGCTCCTGAAGCCATCTTCAGCCCTCTTGGGTGTCACGATAGCATTCTCCTCGCTGAACCACGGCTTCCGAAGTCGAGTTCCTGGGAGAGAGTCTACTCTACCCCCGGGGTCAAGTCGTTAGCATGCAGGAGCAACTGCTTGGCCGGTATGAGTTACTTCTGAACAAACTCACGACCCCCACCACGAATATCGGCATTCACCCAGGACTGACGTGATGCGAGGAGACATCCCGACTAGAGCACGATAGAAGGAGTATGCCCCATACAGCAGGCGCCCGCCGGCTCGGGTCGCAATCTCTTCCGTGAGTGAGTGTTATAGCCAATTCGTAAAAATAGGCGTTCTTTCGTTGCACCACAACGAGACGGCAAGTTGGTGGACGATAATCCACGCCGATTCGGATTGCAACAATCCGCGCGATGGTCTTGCCTCGGTTCTCATCCGTATCAAGACTGACCCAAAAGCCTTCAGACTTTGCTTCGCCACAGTGATGATAAGTTGACCCTGCAGTGTCATATTCACAGTGTGAGCGACGATCGCACGGCTGCGGCCGGGGCAATGCTGACTGCGATTTTCAGACACGCCCCGGACAGAACCGGACTGAAAGCGGACTGAGCGAGGGGCCATTCGGGCTTAAGTCCTTCACTATCATCGTAGCCAGGAACCGAACCCAATCTCGCTGAAAAACTGCGGACTGATCGCGGACGCGATTCCGCTAAGTTCTTCGAAAATATGGTGGCCAGGGACGGAGTTGAACCGCCGACGCCAGCCTTTTCAGCGATCAACGGGCCTAACCACCTATTCAATCAACACCTTAATTCGTCAAGATGGCCGATTTATTGTGACCATTCTGTGACGAGCGCCGATGTTCGCCTAAGCGTCGGTGTAGAACTATTCAGGATTGCGAGACAAGTAAAGAGGCTAGAGGAATTTTAGGGGGCGTTATTCTATTATTCGACGAAATCCAACCCCACCGCGGAGGGCGGCTGCCCGCCAATATCAACCGCCGCCATCGGCGCCTGATGTGAGGCCCGGCAACGTTCCCGCGCTCGCCGCTTCGGTTCGCCGTTATTTCAATCCGCAGCGGGGCAGGGATGGGGTCTACATTGAGCCTGAAATTTCTTCACTAGTTTGAGGCTGAGAATTTTCATCGCCCTCAGCGGTCAATTACGGGCCGGCGCGCGCGACCCACATTCTGGAAAGCAAATCTAGCTTTTGGATGTTTGTATAAGGTCCTGCGAGTTAACGTTCCTAGAGCGACACATGACCGCTAAAAAACATTGGGGTGGCGGTGCAGATTCGCTCCCGCCGTCAGGCATCGAGCTTGCAGGGTGTATACTCCCACGCTGAAACGACCCATGCACTTCGGATAGTGTTCAAACTTACGAAGTCATGCGGTTCAGGCGACCCGGCCTTGGATTTCTATGCCCGCTTCAGCCGATGACCAGAGCACTCTGAAAGTACCGCGTCCGTTGCAAATTCTTTCCGACTGGGGGAACGCGCTGCTGGTCCTTTCGACGATATTGGTGGCGGTCCTAAGCTATTTTTTCGGGGGAGATGTTGCCGGGATCGTGACGGCTCTGTCCATCGGATCCCTGCTCGTATTCTATGTCCTGATTATCTTCACGCGGCGGAATCTTAAGGCTGCGGCACAGGCTGAAAAGCTACTCTCCGCCCAGGAGCCGAGGACCGACGAGCGGGAAAAAATCCTGCGCGAGGTACGCAGGGCCGTGACGACTGCGAAGATTCTCTTCGCTGTCCTGTACCTGGCGGCCGTCGCGGCCATCGTGCTCCTCCTGTATCAACCCGTGTACCGCCTTCTCCGAACCAAAGCGCCCCAAACCGTCGAGTTCGAATCGCTGCGCTATTTCGATCCGACGCGCGACAGCGGTCTCTTTGAGCAATCGCCCTTTCTTCAAGCCGTCACGACCTACCTGAAGGACGAAGCAAAAAGCGAGGACAGGAATGCGAGAATCCTGCTGGGCACCACGACGGCCTTTTCCCATCCGACGCCGACGGCGACAATAACGGTCGTGCACAATGACCCCGGCTACGTCATCACGGGCTACGCCTTTCGCCTACGCCACATACAGAAATCGCTCTTCTACGAACCCGTGCCGCTGCGATATTCCCCGTCCGGTCCGGTCGAATTTGCACTTCCGCCTTGCGATGCCGGTGACCAAATCTTTTTCGTCGGCCGGCTTTCGTTACCCGACAAGAATGCTGCGTTTCCCGAGGATCTCAAGAACGTGATGAAATTTTCAGTCGAGGCAAAGAAATGACGATTGCCAAATTTCCACTGCGCTTTCTGGCTTGCACGATTTTGTTACTTTCAGCGCCGTTCCTTCGGGCGCAGATCACGGTTGACGGAAAAGTAATCGACAGCAAGAAGCAGCCGGTTGCAGGCGTGGATGTAGGGATCTATGTGCCAGGGGCCAGGGACGCGATTGACACCAGGAAATCAGGGAAGAATGGAGAATACAGCTTTCAAGATTTGAAGTTACAGGGTGCCTTCGACATCATGTATACGCATTCCATGTACGAAACCGCCACTGTCAGCAGGCTGGCGGAAAGCGATAACCAGCACGTCAGCAAGGTCATTTACCTGAAAGGCGAACCCAAGACCGTCTCGGCATTACACGAGCAATTTCTCTCGGCGCGGAGGCTCGTCTTTCTGGCGGTCGCCCTTAACAGCAAGGACGATCGCATGGCCTTCGCCAGCCGTATCGACAAGCTGGGAGTATGGCAAGGCATCGACATGAACATCGAAAAAATGTCGAGCGACAAGCTCACGCCCCTGATGGCCGATCTCCTGAACATGGAGAAATACCAGACACTCGAGCTTCGCAAGAAGTTTCTTTACTGACTGTCCTTTGCACTCTCAGCTCCCGGCTCTTTGCCGACCAACGCGCCGGCGCGTGCCGCTTCGGCCTCTCTTAATTCAATGCGCAGCAGGGCAGGGATGGCCCCACATGAGCCCTGAACTTTCTTCCCTGGTTTGAGGCTAAGAATTTTCGCCGTCCTCAGAGGTCAATTACGGGCGGTGCGCGCAACCTACATTCTGGAAAGCAAAAAGAATTCAAAGCCATCATGTGCGTTCAGCCACGACCGGGTCGCGGGAACGACGGAGGTCCACGAAAGCCCTTAAGCGCCCATTAACCAATTATCGCTACGTTATTCACATGATCCACGAGAACGATCCGACGGCGAAAGACAAGACCATGAACGCGGCTTTTCGCGACAGCATGCGCATCGCTACGAAATGGAATTCACTGGTGAACAGGATTTTCGGTCCCTGTGAAATTGGGATCAGCCGCCGCCACAGGTTGCCGTTGCCCCGTTTTGAGAGGTTCGCGATAAAGTCCAATGCCATCGGTCTCACACCCTTCATATGGCTGGGCAAACAGTTCCAACGCTCATCGGGGAGTGATGCGGCCGTTCCCAAAACGGAAGCCGCGCAGGACGCAGCGCAGGCCCGGTCTTCGTTGCCTCCTTCCGGACCGCCGCGCTGACGAACCTTTAATGCACTCATTGCACCTTTAACGGGGACCTTTGATTCCTCGCTACTTTACATAAAATTAACCTCTTTTCTTTATGCTGGATGTGCGTGCGGAGAGGGGCATGACCACGATCGGCGACATCACAAACGGACTGTCCGAAGAGGAAGAGCTCGCTCTTCCTGAAGACGGCACTCCGGCTTCCGACCTCCCCGCCGTCTGGTCCCGCCACGACGCGATCGCCGAGAAAAAGCAAGCCGACCAGATCAACAACGAACTCTACAATCCGAATTTCTCCGGCCTCCATCGCCTCACCACGCCCGGCGAGGATGCCGTCGCGCGCGAGAAAAAGGAGCGCCGGGAGCACGAGATCGCCTACGAGAATTTTCAGCGCACCATGCGCAGCATCCAGGAGCGGACGGACGTGCTGCTCGAAGCGCTGGGGGAAGAGGAAAGAATTTGCCGCGGGCGCCTCGATGCGCTCAACAAACGGGCCATCGTCATGGGCGACGGCCGCCGCGTCTTCGTCGGCGGCAACGGCGAGTATATCGACGAAAGGGATGGACACGCCTTGCGCGGCAACGACAGGGATGAAGCGCATGCGCGGCACGCTCACAAGCTGGATGCCGCGACCTGGGATGAAAGGAACGAGGCCACCGATCGCTACGAGAAAGCATGCCGCCTGCGGCACGAGGTGCTTGCTGACCACGAAACAGATATGCTCAATGTCTGGACGATGCGCCAGATGGGTAGTGACTTCGTGGCCGGCCGCATTACAGAAATATTGGCCTGCGCGAAGCTCAAACCGAGCGAGCGAAAAGATAGGTCCAAATTGTGGTCTCGCTTGCGGGCGGTTTTGGATTAAGCAAGGCTCTCAGGTCGAAAGTCTCTGGACTTCATCGAGGGTGATCTTGTCGGAGAGCACATATGACGCTTGAGCGGGTTTCACCGGGACAAATTGCCGCAGAAAGCTCAGCATTAGCGGAGTGATAATTAACATTACGGAAAATAACAGTTACGGCTTGGGAGGCTCAGACGCTTCCTGCTTTCGTAACTCTTCAAGTAGCTGCAAGGGCGTTAGTCGCGAGGAAGTGCAAGAGTCTCGTCCGGCGATCGGGGCTCGTGATCCGGCATTTGCTATGCCCGTCTGAGGTTCCAGACATGAATGTCATCGAACGGTCATGCTTACTCGCGTGAAGGTGAACCCGACCTCGCGCGTGTAAGCCCGCGGCGCGACGACCGCCCCGACGAACGAGCCTGGCCCAGACAACAGGAAGTAATAGTCGGTTGGCACAAGTGCTGATCCAAAACCGTACAGACTTTGCTTCGCCACAGCGATGTTAAGTTGACCATTCAGTGTTATACCCACAGTGTCAGCAAGGATCGCATGGCTGCGGCAGGGCCATGCTGACTGCGATTTTCAGCCACGCCGCAGACAGAAGCGGACTGAAAGCGGACTGAGCGAGAGGCAATGCGAGTTTAAGTCCTTCACCATCATCATGGCCCGGAATCAAACCCGATCTAGCCAAAAAAACAGCGGACTGAGAGCGGACTGGGAGGGCAAGACGTGATTCCGCTAAGTTATTTAGAATGATGGTGGCCAGGGACGGAGTTGAACCGCCGACGCCAGCCTTTTCAGGTATTCTTTGAGCCTAAACCCCTTTTCAATCAACAACTTAATTCCTCAGAGTGGCCGCGTTATTGTGACCATTCTGTGACCAGCGCCGATGTTCGCCTAAGCGTCGGCCGCGCGAGGTATAGTTCGAAGAAGAGGAGCTTCCGCATTAGATTTCTCCTGAGGTGCGGTATTTCCCACTTGCCGCTCACGTGTCGGTCACCCTTGCAATGACCTAATGGGCGACAGATGCCCCTTCATTTGCTCTTCGCGAAGCGAAATATGCGTCCAATATTTTCAGCCCATTCTCATTGACTAACGGACCGGCCTTCGTACTTCCTGCCTCGATGTGCAGCATCTGCGGTGCGGCATCGTCGTAAGCTGGCCACTTCGGCAGGCCAGTACCGTTCGGATCACCGGTCTTGGCGAAGCTGGTCCAGTAAGTGCGCATCATCTCCGACAGAGCCTCGTGTTTCGGAGTCGGGGCGTGACGACCGTGTTCTGTAAGCTGTCGGAACACATAGGGAAGCTCCGAAGCATGGCGCGCTCCAGAGCCGGCGCCTTCGGACCCAGGAGGGAGTTCAGCCTTTTCGTCGAAGTAGTACAAGAACACCTTCGACTTGCCTGTTTTCGTTTGCAGGCGAGCCCACACCCAGGCGTTCCAGCCAAACGCTGAGTCACGGATCAATCACGCGCCGTCCTCTGTTCAGCAGGCGTTCCACCGCCCGGGTAGGCAGCCAGAATCTTGTCCGCAAACTGCTGGTACCGCTCACGCACACTCTGAACGTAGGCTTTCGGTGACTTAGGGTTTCCGAACAACAAACCCTCGTCAGAGTTGTAGCCGGTCAGGACCGGCACATCGTTGTATTTGCCGGACTCGTACAGTTTGTACTGATCTCCTGCAATGACCCAGCCGTCCACATTCGGACGAGCGAACCCGAATTGATGCGGTACCATCGTTTGCAACTTCTCGGCCGGGATCTTCCGCAACTCCGCGATGCTCGAAACGTTTATTGATGAGAGCCACTCTACGGTTCTTTTCTCGGCGCTGGCTAAGGGTTCGGCTTCGCCAAATGACGCGTCGGCCCGCACCGGTCCAAATGTAGCTCCGCTCTCAGCGATCGCCGCTCGGAACAAGCTTATCGTAAGCGGCCACGCGCAGAGGATGCTCACCGCAGCCGCACCTGCGGACTCGCCCTGTATTGTGACCTTCTTGGGATCGCCGCCAAATGCCGCGATATTCATTTGAACCCACAGCAGCCCTGCGATCATGTCGAGGAGGCAGTAGTTTCCCGATACATGCCGTGGACTTTCGGCGCTCAGTTCGGGATGTGCGAGAAAACCGAACACCCCCAGGCGATGCGATCGAAACTACAACCACACCTTTCTTAGCCAACCAGTCTCCGTGATAAAGCTTCTCAGCCGGTGCGCCCGCGACGAAGCCTCCACCCGTGAATCCAGACCAGAACTGGCAACTTCTCACATGCGCTCTTGGCTGGCGTCCACACGTTGAGGGTACAGACAGTCCTCGTTAGGGGCTGGCAGATCAGCAATTGCCGCATTTGTCTGTATACATGCCCGACCGAACTGGGCTGCGGTACGAACTCCATCCCACTTCGAGGGAGGTTGAGGAGGCCGTCAGCGGAGGTCACCGATCGGTGGAGCAGCGAAAGGAATTCCGCGATAAATGCGGAGCCCGTCCTCTACAGTTCCCTGGAGCAGACCGCCTTCCACCTTGACTGTTTCAGCAAAAGCAGCACTTCCGAACAAGCCCAGTAAAGTCAGACTTAATAATCCGACTGCAACCTTACACTGCGAAGAAATCATCTTCTCGCTCTCCTTGTTGCCACCTAAAGCCAAATCTGGTTGCGCCGCAGCGGTATATCCGTTCGCCGCGGCTCAAGGCAGCAGGTCATTGAACTTCGGGATCAGGTACTCACGCGTAAACCGGTCGTGGTCCTGCAGGGACTGCGCGATCTTATTTATGTCTGCCATCTTGACCGCGGCGTCGATCGCGTCCGAGCCTTCTTTTGCCCAGGCGGCTCTCTGCTCGGCCGTGACCGCCTGTACGGGCGCGCCAGATTCGTCCTCAAACCCGAAGAACCCGACGGTGCCATCGCGGGCGCCGCCGCTCACCCTGAGCGCTTGGAGGGTGCGGAGTCCCTGATCGACGCCGTGCCTCGGAACCTCGGGCGTTAAATTCACCGGAATATCATGGTCGCTCTACCAAGGTGAGAGCACATGGAGTGGCAACGAGGCGGCCTGAAGGAAAAAGCGGAATTTTCGTTAGAGAGTTCATGATTCATCTCCGGTTTTAGAGCGTGCGCCCGCTCGTCGCTGATCTGAAACTTGCGTGGACCTGCGGATCTTCTGAGAGGCCAGTCTAAATCTTTGGAATCCACAAACCGAGACGGCCAGAAGAAAACCAGCGAGCGCGATTGCCTTATACTCCCTTTTTCCAGTCAGGGTCGCTGGCTTTTTTCAGACGAATTGTGAGGGACCCGTCGGGATTGGTTCGCTCGTGACACGCCCAACGGACGGGTCGGCGGACTCCTTTGACCTCGAGTTCGGCTCGCAACTTAACCTGCTGGCCATCCATGCCCTTGGGCAGAATGATTGAGCACTGGCGGAGTTGTCCGGCGTAGGGCTGGCCGGGATCGAGACTGCCGCCAAGTTTTACGCGACCATCCAGACTTTCCGCGTAGATGCCCAGCACTCCCGGCACTCCGGCCACGCCGTCGTTCATGATGCCGAGAATCAGCTCCATCGTGCCGTATCGCTTTCTCTGCCAGATTAACGATGGGCGTACGCGGTAGCCGAGTCGTTGTTCCATGGCGCGAAGCGAATCCGGATACTTCTCGTAATAGCGGCGAATGTTATCCGCTTCGGTCCAGAGGCCAAAATAATTTGTGCCGATGTCCAGGGCGTGAAAACCGGCGCATTCACGATACGGCAATTCCAACGGGCCTCCGGTTTTGCGGGGGTAGTCGTCCTTCAGTTCGGCTTCGTCGTCTGGCCCAACAAAGGCCAGCATGGAACCGGGCAGCTTGCTTAAGCAGGCTTTTTCTTCGGCGGCGAATTCCGGCAGCACGTAGTGCCGATTCTCGCCGTCTTCCATGACGATGGCGCACCACGGGGGACGATGGCTGAGTTCTTCGATTTGGACGGGCTCATCCATGATCAGACTATCGGAGCGCAACCAGCAACCCGCACGAACCGCCATATCCTGAATCTGGCGGTTGCCGACGTTGCTGATGTCCGGCTGAGTGTTGATGGCCAACGGAGTCTTCTTCCATGCGTCGAGTTGCAGTTGCGTCATGCGGACCAGAGTGTTTTCCGCGGTCAGGTAATCGGGGAACGGGCTCGGCAGATCGTTGGTATGGCCTTCTCCCCAGAACCCGTAAATCATCAGGTCCATGAACTCCAGGTGCGGTTCACCATCAAAGCGCGCGGCGAGGAGGTCATTTAAATCGGCAAAGGCTTTTTGAAACTCCGAAGAGTCGTAGCGCGGCTCGTAGAAATCAAAACTGGTGCTGTGAGCCCGGGACCTGTGCCCGATGTTGACGACGGGGACTTTGTCGCGCACAAAGTCGGGCATGGAGAGCTTGTTGGGCTGGATATTCGGGCTCGACAGCTGGATGCGAAATCCTACGCCCAGATTGTGGCGCTTGGCGGCATCGAACGTGGCTTCCCAGACGGGCGATAGTTGCAACTTGCCCGGACCTGCATGCACGTCCCTCCAGTCGCAGCGGATGTAGAGGACGTCCATGAAGGGCAGCGCGGCCATTTTTTCGACAGCCTGATCCAGAGTCTCCTGTCCGCACTGCACTGTGAGGGCGGGGCCGTTTTTTTCCCAGGAGTAACCGACGAATCCGGCTCCTAAATTCCGGATGGGATTGCGAGAAGGCTGCGTCACGAAGATCGTGTACCAGCCTTCATCTTGAGTAATGCCAAAGGGTCCCTGATCCAGGCGATTGGTGACTTGAGGGCAACCGAAGTTATAGCCCTCCCAGAGATGGTCGGGAATGTCTGCAAAGGCCGGACGGGCAGCGAAAGTGCTTACTCCAGCCAGAACCGCACCGGTCTTCACACTGGACTTCAGGAAATCGCGTCTGCGCATAGTCCTTCCCTCCTAAGATTTTCGGCTGATCGGTCGTGTCAGATTCCGCGATGCAGGTTGGGACGCAGTGTGAGCGAGCCGGCGTCGTTCAGTTTCTGGTGACATGCCCAGCGAACGGGATAGCGCATGCCCTTCACTTCGAGTTCGGCGCGAAGTCTCAGTCCCTTGAATTTCGTTCCCTGCGGCAGTACAAAACTGGGCCTGGCGCACCTTTCCGGGCACCGGGTAGCCGGGATCCAGGCATCCGCTCTTCAGCGCTTTGCCGGCTTCGTTTTCCACGGTGACGCGCAGCACGCCCGGAACGCCGGCAATGCTGTCATTGGCGAAGCCAACGATCAGCCCCAGGTAGCCGGAGTTTTCGTAACTCCAGATAAAGGACGGTCTCACGTTGTAGCCAATCCGGCGATTGATGCGATCGAACCATTGCGGATATGCCTGGTAGTAGGTGTTCAGGTTTTTTGTGCTGATCTGGTGGAAGTTCCAAAGCGACCAATAGTTCGCTCCAATATCCATGACATGCGAGATCATGTTTTCCGCCGGTGAAACTCCCTCCTGAGCGGCCGACGGGTCGGGAGGCTTTCCCGGTAACCCCTGTTCAAGCAGCGCGGCGATCCAAGGCGGGCGATTGCTGAGCGCCTCAATCTGCTCGTTTTCGATAAAGATGGTGTCGCTGCGAATCCAGTTATTGCTGCGAACGGTGCGATCGAGAAGCTCCGAGTTACCAACCTGACTATAGTCCGGCTGCGTGTTCGTCAGCAACGGAGTCTTGGTGAAGTGCTCGAGTTGAACCTCGAGCATGTTGACCCCAGGTTCGCTCGGCGGTCTGATAGTCAGGAAACGGAGTGTTGGCAAATGGCCAAGTATGCCCTTCGCCCCAGAAACCGTACATAAAGGTATCGATGAACTCGATGGCGAGGCTCCCGTTGAATTCCGCCGCCATTGCTTCGACCAAGTCTTTGAAGGCTTACTGGAAGAAAGGATCGTCAAACCGCGGCTGATACTTCCCGTGCGGATTCCGCAGGTATCTTTCCGCCGAGGCGCTGTTTTCTGTGTCATTCAGTACGAGATCGACCTTCGGTACCCCGTTCGAGCACGAAATCCGGTAGGGCGGGAGCATGAGTATAGTCGGGTGCACTCATCTGCACGCGCAGCCCGATGCGTTTGTTGTTTTTCTTGGCCAGGTCGAAAACAAGCTTGAGGTAATCCGGCAATTCGAGGCGGCCCGGGCGCGGTTGGATCTCGCGCCACGTTGGACGAATATAAAGCTGCTGCCCCAGGGAAAGCGCACCAGCGCTTCGATCTCCTTGGATACATCGTCGCCCTTGATTTCGTCGGTCCCGCTGTCGGCCGTGATGTACGTGACCAGCCCCTTGCCGTAATTCGGAACGACTTCTTCCGAAGGAGTCGTGGTCATGACAACCTCGTCAGTGGGGATGGCGACGTCGGGCGCGTACTGGGGGAAGGGGCCTTGATTCAGGCGGTCCGTGACCGTCGGGCCAGATCCGAAGTCGTATTTGTCCCAGGTATGAGCGCGGACCAATCCGTGTGCTTTGCCCGTTCCCAATTCCGCGGCTACTGCCAGTGCGACACTACTTTTGAGAAAGTCTCTGCGCTGCAAGGATGTTCTCCCTTTGCGACTTCGCCTCGGAGAGGTCTCACTCAAGGCAAAAGAGGCCAGAGTGGGTCACCTCCAGGGATAGGGATCGTTCGACTTCGTGAAACGCCGCTTTTGCGACGGTTCACTCCGCTCAGGATGACGAGCCTCCCAGAGAGTTCTTCAATTCTCCGGGAGGCTCGTGAAATTTAAAACTCCAACTTGAGAGCAAACTGAATCTGCCGCTGCGGTATTACGGTTGAGGTGATCACACCGGTAGAGCCCTGGCCATCGTCGATGTTGTTGTCTGGCTGAGAGAAGACAGGATGATTGAAGGCGTTGAAGAACTCGGCGCGGAATTCCACGTGAAACCGCTCGCTCACGTTGAACATTTTGCGAGCGGATAGGTCTGCGCCCTTCTCCCCCGGACCCTCAAGAATATTCTTTCCGGCATTGCCGAAGCAGTTGCAAGTGGGATCCTGAAAATCGTTAACGTTGAACCACTCGTTGATGCTGGGATGGGCGAGATGGCCGCTCCCGGTTTGTTGCGCGCGCAGCAGTCCCTGAGAGCCTGTGTTAGTCGGGTCGAAACCGATTACTGGCGAAAATGGGAAGCCCGAACGGAACGTGATGATGCCCCCCAGGTGCCATCCACCCAGGACCGCATCCGCTACCCCTCCACGGTTCAGGTACTTCTGACCTTTTCCAACCGGAATCGCGTAGTCCACGCTGTTGACCCACCGCTGGCGGTTATCGAAATCCGACAGCCCCTTCTCTGCGGCAAGGTTGTAGCTGTTCTGAGGCCAGGGCGCGTTGCAGCAGATTTCGGGCTGGTCGTTGATGCTCTTGCTGAAGGTGTAGGCGCTCAGGAAATAAAGGCCGTGAGAGGACTTCTTCTCGGCCTTGAGCTGAAACGCATGATAGGTGGAGTTTCCGCGATTCACGATGGACGTGAACCCGCCGTACTGCGGATACGGCCGTGCGTTCTGATCAAATGTTGCGCTTGGTGTGGGAATCTGGTTCCTGTCGACGAGTGACTGCAGGTGGGTTCCCTTGCTGCCCACATACGCGGGAGTGATCAGGATATTGCCCGGCACCTGATACTCAAGGTCGATATTCCACTCGTCATACACACCGGTATGCAGGCGCCAATCCTGGCTGGTGACACCTGAGAATGCTTGGGTTGGGTCCAGGGGTGGAAATCCGTTTGTTAAGTCGACCGGGGTCCCAGTAGGTGTCTGAGGGAGATTCAGGCCATCGCCGATAAAGCTAGGCTCGAAAAAGAACGGAAGATTGTAGTCAGTTTGCAGAGGATCGCCGGTGCGAATCTCGTTGAAGATGAAGAAGCGACCATATCCGGCACGCACAACGAGAGGGCGGGATGCGAAAGGGCTGTACGAAAACCCGATGCGCGGCGCGAAGTCAGCCTTGTCGACATTGGAAAGATGCTTGGGGTAGCCCGGTGTTCCAGCGGGGATGATTGTTCCAGTCGTGTAATCGAAGTTGCTTTGCCGATTATGCGCCTCGTAGAAGGGAGTGGCGTAATCGTAACGCAGACCGAGATCCAGGGTTAGGTTTGGTTTGGCTTTATAAGTGTCCTCGACAAAAGCACCGTACGAATGCTGGCGGTTGCCGAAGTAGGTGACGGTCGAAATCACGGCAGAAACGGGATCGCCCAGGAGCATATCGGCAAGTCCGTTGCCGGTGTCCAACTGATTGCCAGGATCGATGGCCGTGAACTGACCGCTGAACGAAAGGCGGCCTCGGGGCTGGCCGATCTGCAACAGATTGAATTGGTCAAAGCGGAACTGCGGTCCCATCTTGAGCCAATGCTTGCCGTGAACAAAGCTGAGTGTGTCATTGAGCTGGATGTCCTGAGTGGTGCTGCGGGTCGGCGTGTAGCCAGGTTCGCCGAGCCTGCGGTAGCCATTGGGTTGCAGCAAGGTCAGTCCGTTGATAAGCGGGTTGTTGGGAACACCGGGAAATTGCAGGCCCGCCGGTGGATAATTCTGGCCATACGCAGGGACATTGGAGATGTAATGGACCCGGTTGAACCCGATGCGCGCCGAGTTCACGAGGTTCGGGCTGATCGTGTGAGTGTAGCCAAGAACGAGCCCGCGCGTGCTCAAGGGCCGATTGCCTGTGTTGTAACTTCCGCCGTCCGCGAGGCCGGAAAAAACGGGGGCCTGGAAGCGATGATCCTGGCTCAGAGAGAACCTTTGGAAGAGCTCGATCTTCGATGAAACGCTCTCGTCCACACGAATATCCGTCTGGTCCAAGCGGTCGCTTCCCGGGGCATTCACGGAGTAATTGCCGCCCCCGGGGCTCGCTACCACCGGATAGAGAGCTGCAAAGTTCAAGCCCAGTTGATTCAGCGAGGCGGCCGGAATGATGTTTGCCTGTCCAGCGATGGGGAGACCGGTGGTCGGATCGAATCCGAAGCCGTTGCGTACCACTGCGGCTTCGTCGGATCGTAAATCTCGTTGGTGTAGGTAGGCCGATTTAGAGCGTCAAAGCAGGGCTGGTCACCGTTGGGGCCGCAGACCATCGATTGCCCACCGAGGATGTCGCTGAAGTTCCCGGTGGTTTCGGCCGCACTTGGCACGGTGACGATGTCTGTCTGTGCCGAGCGAATCCGCGTGCCCTCGTAATCGCCAAAGAAGAAAACTTTCTCTTGGAGGATAGGCCCGCCAATCGTAACGCCAAACTGGTTCTGCTTGTACGGCGCTTTCGGCAGATTGGTGCCAAAGCCGTATTGCGCGGAATCAAAAGCGTCATTGCGCAGGAACTCCCACGCGCTCCCGTGAATTCTATTTGTTCCCGACTTGGTGGTGGCATTGATGACAGCGCCGCCACTGCGTCCAAACTCCGGCGAGTAATTGGAGGTCTGAATCTTGAATTCGGCGATGGCATCAACGCTGCTCAAGATGGCGACATCTCCGTTGTCATTGGAGTTGTTGTCGATGCCATCGAGCAAGAAATTGTTCTGGTCGCCGCGCATGCCGTTGACGGCAAAACTCCCGCCTGCATTGCCGTTGGTGGGCGAGCTGCCACCGTTAACCGGTCCCTCGATGACTTTGGATACCCCGGAGGTGAGCTCGGCAAGATCGGTGTAACGTCGCCCGTTCAGCGGCAGCAGTTCGACTGTTTGGCTTGTCACGACATCGCCGAGGGAGGCGCTCTCGGTCTCGAGCAGCGGAGCGGCTCCACTGACCTCTATGGTTTGCGCTACGGAGCCGACCTGCAAAGCGAAGTCGAGTCGAATGGTCTGCTGCACATCGAGCACGATGTCGTTTCGTATTTCTTTGCGAAACCCGGTGGATTCGATGGAGACGGAGTACCGGCCGATATGGAGCGGAGTAATCACGTAATTGCCGTTAACGTCGCTCTTCACGGCGGTGTGGACCCCCGTGTCCACGTTGGTGGCTGTTACGGAGACATTGGGCAGTAGGGCCCCGCTCGCATCTTTGACCGAACCGACCAAGCTGCCGGTATCGACTTGTGCGAAGCCAATGCTTGCCGTGAGGATCAGAAGCAGGACGACTAGGACATTCTTCCGCATAGGGACTCTCCTAATACCTGGACGAATTCGAATTTGTCTGCAAGCCTGACCGGATCTGCAGGGCATTCCAAGTACTTGCGTGCATTTCCGAATGGTTTCGTTTTATATCGGTTAGCTGGAGCTTGTCCAGTAGAAAAAAGGGTTCGAAACAATGCGGGACAGTGATGCCTACTAGAGCGGGTAGTGAGCCGGGGTACTTGCCTATGGGCGTAGTGTCCGGCGTGACCTTCTCTCCGTTCTCGTTCGGCTCAAATGGCCGACTGCGCAGGGGACTATTGCCCGCGATGGGGACTTCGTCGAGTTTTTGCCGGCACACGATCTTCATCAGGTCTTATGCGCCGCTATTTTGAAACTAATAGGGAAATTTCGATACAAAACGAAAGTTGTGGTAGTCTAGCCCGCTCGCCGGGAACAAACAGCCCGGTCCGAGTGAAATTTGAGAACAATATCCTCTCCAGGATCACCCGATGCAAATTGACTGGATTACATGGAGTGTTTTCGGAATCGGCGCGCTGATGCTCCTTTATTGGTGCGTCCAAACAGCCCGGGAATTCACGGATCTCTTCCGAAGACGTCTGAAACAGACGAATGACAAGAAATGAGTGACGACACATTTACTGAAATTCAGTCCCAGCCGGAAGTGTGGGAGCGAATCCTGGAGCTATGCGAAAAGCAGCCGCATGAGCAAATCAGGGATTGGATCAATAGTGACTATCCCGTCCTGACCGGATGCGGCAGCTCATTTTATCTGTGCCTCTCCGCAGCAGCTGTCCTTACGCAATTAACTCGCCGGCGGGCGCTGGGGATTTCCGCCTCTGAAATTTGCACTTCTCCGAACGCAGTCTTCTCCGATAAGGAAAACTACTCGCTTCTTGCCGTTTCGCGCAATGGAAAGTCGGCTGAAACGGTTGGCGCCGCTCGCTTGTTCAAGGACCGATCTGCGAAGGTACTGGCTTTTTCAACTGTAACGAGCAGTCCTTTGCTTGAAGTGTGCGCCCCTGGGATGCTCTTGACGGCAGCCGCGGAGCGAAGCCGCTACATGACTCGCTCATTTACCGCAGGGCTGCTGGCGCTTCAGTATCTGATCGCCTCCAGCATCCAGCGTCACGAACTGCTGAAGGAATTGCGTAAGCTCCCCGAGATCTGCAGGCGAGTCATTGAGAACTGCGACAGCCTGGTGAAGTCGATTGCCGAGGAGAAGCAGTTCGATGATTACGTTGGCCTCGGACAAGGGCCGTTCTATGGCCTCGCGGCTGAGTCGATGTTGAAGATCAAGGAGATGGTAAAGGCACCCGCGGAGGCCTATCCGTCGCTGGAGGTCATGCATGGGCCCAATTACCTACTCAGCAAAAAGACCCTGGTGACTCTGCTTCATGCCGACAGCGCGGGGACTTACGAATTGCCGTTGTTGGAGAGGATGAAGCCAACAGGAGCATGCAGGTTCGTCATTTGCGAAAAGGCGTCCAGCAAAATTCGCGAGAAGTCGGACCTGTTATTCGAAATTAATTCCGGTTTGTCCGAATCTGCACGCCTGATCCTGGCGATGCCAGTCATGCAGCTTTTCGCTTTCTACCGGGCTCGCGCTACGGGGAATCCACTCGAGTAGCCGGCGCGGCATGCAACAGGGGAGTGGCATGGAGATCGTGGTGGTCAGCGACATCAACGCAGATCTCGTTTTCACGGGTCTGCCGTCACTGCCAGCGTTCCGGGAACTGAAGCATGCCACAGGGATGAAATTCACCCTGGGAGGATCTTCCGCCATCTTTGCGTATAACATCGCACGCCTTGGGGTGGCGACCGGTTTTGTAGGCAAGGTGGGAAATGACCATGTAGGAGACTTCCTTCTGGCTACTCTGGGCAGCGTGGGTGTCGACACATCGCGGGTCGTTCGGGATGGGGCGCGTCCCACTGGAATTTGCGTTTCCATGTCATTCCCCGACGAATATGCGATGGTCAGTTATCCCGGAATTCGCGAGAGCTTCGCTCTGCACGAGATCGATCTCGAGTATGTGAAGAGTGCTCGTCACCTTCACCTCTCGAGCTTCTACCTGCAGCCCGGATTGCAGCCGGGATGCGTAGAAATATTTCGAACCGCAAGAGCAGCGGGACTCACGACCTCGCTCGATCCCGATCACGACCCACGCGAACAGTGGAACGGGGGAATGCAGGAACTGCTCCAGTACGTCGATTTGTTCCTGCCCAACGAAACTGAGGCCTTGAGGATTTCGCAAACTCAGGACCTGACCGCTGCCGCGAGACGATTCAGCCAGTTCGGACACACAACTGTCATAAAGCAAGGGCGTGAAGGCGTGGCCGTGATCCGCAACGGACAAGCCACGTCTGCGCCCGCGTTCGAGATTCAGCCGCTGGACACGACTGGCGCGGGCGACAGCTTCAACGCCGGCTTCATTTTCAAATACCTCAATCGTGCTCCGCTGCAGGACTGCATTGTCTGGGGCAGCGCGTGCGGCGCACTCTCTACGCGGTCGCTAGGGGGAATTGATGCATTCCCCACCTGCGCAGAAATTGAGAAGTTCTTGGTGGCGCACCTGCACGAGTCAGTGAAGATGGCAACAGAATCCGTCCTATGAAGGTAATCGACTACGTCACGGTGGCGACTTTCCTGATTGGAGTCTTCTGGCTTGGTTCGCGTTTCTACAAATGGATTGGCGCTCCCGACGATTTCTATCTGGCGGGCCGCCAACTGACTCCTTTCATTTTGGCGGCCAGCATGACTACCGCCAACATCAGTTTGTTCAGCTTAATGGGCCGGGTGTTCGCAGCCTGGTGGGAGTCCTCTGGGTCTTCCGGTTGACGTTCTGGATTAGCGTCGTGCTCTATGCCGGCGTTATGGCGGCACAACAGCTGACCGGGATCCACTCTTTTGTGCTCTGGATCCTGGTGTTCTCGGTGATTGTCATCGTCTACACCATGGCGGGCGGAATGTGGTCGATTGTTCTGACCAACAATCTGGGATTCCTGCTCGTCATGGTAAGTGTTCTTACCGTCCTCCCGATCTCCATGAGGGCCGTCGGCTGGTGGCCGGGGCTTGCCGCTCACTTGCCGCCTGAACATCTGGAATTTGTGCGGCAGTCCGGGAAGTACAACTGGAAGTTCATCCTGGCAATTCTGCTGCTTGGCTTGCAGTGGGCATCACTGGATCAGGGGCTCTTGCAATCCGCTTTCTCGGCGCGCGATCCACGAGTCGTTTCGAAAGGGATGATTTTATCCGCACTCATGATCACCCCTTTTGCATTCTTGTGGATCACGCCCGGTCTCGCGGCAAGCATTCTCTATCCCGGACTCCCGAAGGGCGAGTTGGCCGTACCGACACTTATAGTGCATTTGCTTCCGTCCGGCGCATTGGGCTTGGTCATTTGCGGCTTCATGGCTTCCGGACTCTCGACCATCGGCTCCAACCTTGGAGCGGTGGCCACCCTGATCACGAATGACATTTACGGCCGCTTCATAAAAAAGGACGCGTCACCGCAGCAACTGCTGGTTGCCGTGCGGGCCGCGAGTCTGATTGCCGGAGTCTTCATGATCGCCATCACCTGCCTGATTCCTTATCTCGGCGGTGCCGTGGACGCATACCTCACGATCATAAGCATTCTGGACATGCCGCTTTTTGTCATTGCGATTGTATACGGATTGTTGTGGAAGAAAGCCAACTGGCGGGGCGCTATTGCGGCGTATGCCTCGGGTGCCATTACCGGCGCTATTCTCCGCTTCGGGCTGAACGTTGACGTTGCTATGGTGACCTTGATCAGCGGTGGTGTCGCGCTACTCGTTTGTCCGATCGTCAGTTTTGTCACAGGAATGCCTGCAGAATCGGTCACCATCATCTCTCCGGCTCTGGTGTCAGAAGCGACGGAAGTCACTGAATCTCCGGACCACCACAGAATGATGCATAACTTAAGAGCTATCGGAACCTGGGCCCTTGGAATTGGATTCCTGGTCTTTCTGGGAGGGGTGTTGATGGGATCCCAGTCGGCGGCGCATGCATCCGCCGTTGCGATTGTGGGCATGCTGATTTATTTCGCTGGAGGCGCGGTGCGGGCGAAAGTCGCGTGATCGAACTGTCAAAATCCAACGAATTGAGACTAACGGACAGAAACATAGCCATGGATTTAACAAACGCAAATAACACGGCACGCTCAGCCTCTTCTAAGAGACACGAGGATGCAGTCAGCCAGTTGCAAAACGTATTGGGCCGTAATCGTCAGATAGGAAAAGGCGGCACATATGCTGTCTGCTCCGCTCACCCCTCTGTGATCGAGGCTTCCATCCAAGAGTCGTTAGAAGGCGGAGCGCTGCTACACGTCGAGTCGACTTCGAGCCAAGTCAACCAGTTTGGAGGCTACACGGGCTTGACGCCGGGCCAGTTCGCGCAATGGATTCATTCCGCCACAAAGCAAGCGGGCCTTTCCTCCGATCGCGTCTTGCTCGGCGGCGATCACCTTGGCCCGTTCCCGTGGCGAAATGAGCCTTCCACATCCGCAATGGAGAAAGCCTGCAGACTGGTGCGTGATTGCGTAGCGGCGGGTTACCAGAAGATCCATCTCGACGCGAGCATGGCTTGTGCGGACGATCCAAAACCTGGAATCTCGGCTCGCACCATTGCCGCGCGGGCGGCAGTACTTTGTCGAGCGGCCGAGGAAGCAAATCGGGAATTACAGGCCGGATCGCCCCAGCCTGTCTACGTCGTCGGCACGGAAGTGCCAGCGCCGGGCGGAGAAGCGCATGACACAGGGGTGCTTGCGATCACCAAAGCTGAGGACGTTCATCGTACGCTCGAAACATTTGAGGGTGCGTTCGCAGAACTCCGCCTGCACTCAGCCTGGGAAAGAGTAATTGCCCTCGTGGTTCAACCAGGAGTCGAGTTCGGATCGAATCTGATCTTCGACTATAGTCCAGATAAAGCAGCATCGTTGTCGGCCGCGCTATCTTCACATCCGGGAATTGTCTTCGAAGCGCATTCTACGGACTACCAGTCTCCACAGGCACTGACTCAAATGGTCGAAGACCATTTCGCCATCCTGAAAGTGGGTCCATGGCTGACGTTTGCTTTTCGCGAAGCACTGTTGGCATTGAGTGCTATAGAACGCGAATTGTTCAGAAACGCAGAGCCAGGCCGGACCTCCCAGGTGCGTGAGGCTCTGGATGCGGCTATGCTGCGCGACCCGTCTCACTGGCGGTCCTACTACGAAGGCGACGAAGGGGACGTTCGCCGCGACCGCATCTTCGGATTCAGCGATCGTTGCCGATACTATTGGAACCAGCCTGTCGTTCAGGAGGAGATCGCTCGCTTGCTTAGCAATCTGAAGACACGGCCAATTCCTCTTGCCCTCATTAGTCAATATCTGCCGCTGGAATATGAAGCCGTCCGGGTTCGACAAATAGAGCCCGCACCGGAGCAACTCATCCGGCATCACGTACGGGGAGTTCTGCGCGTGTACTCTGACGCTTGCAAGCTCGGCTGATTGTTAATTAGCTCAAGGTGGCGTTTGGGCTGCGCTCTACCAATCGGCAAGGTTAAATAAGTGCAGTGGGTTACGAAGATCGACGATTATCGATCTTTCGCAATATTCACTAAAGGTGAGAATTAAGAAACCCACACAAGCAATTGACTTGAGGATATTTGGTGGCCAGGGAGGGAGTTGAACCCCCGACGCCAGCCTTTTCAGAACTCATATTTCCAGTGTTTCCAACAACTTCAAGGGTTGCCGTGGGACTGCTAAACACTGGAAAATACGACAAAGACGGGTGGATCGTGGGTGATTGCCGTGGGTGATTGCACATCGGGCGCTTCCTCGCGGCTGACCAGTTTGGCTCGGCACGTGCGTGAGAAATGACGAGTTTCGCACGGCTGCAGCGGACCACACACATGGTGGGTTCGCCGAC
>QIAN01000270.1 GCA_003225005.1 Acidobacteriota bacterium
TGATTCTGACGGGATCGCGCTCGATCCGCGACGTCATTCTGTTCCCGCTGCTGCGGCCGGAGGGGCCGATTGGGCTGGTCGAGCGGCTGCGGGAGTTGGATCAATGTTGAAAGGCACCGCTTGCTTACGCGCGCCGCTCGGTGTCGGGCGTTGCCCACCGAGATGGAATGAGAAGGCCGGCTCCCATCGGGATGCGATAAGCTCCCAATAAGACGCACTCGTGGTGCAAAAAGGAGCCGACCATGAAAAAGAATAGCATTTCGCAAACAACGACGAAGAAGCCGAGACATCGGCGGCGGTCAAAACGAAACCCTACGAATCTGTATCTGTCTGCGGTTCCGCCCAGCCAGACAGTAGGGATGGATTTAGGCGATAAGACGAGTCGCTATTGCGTGCTGGACCAAGCTGGGGCGATCCAGAAAGAGGGCAGCACACCGACGACCAAGAAAGGGATGACGCAGACGTTTGCGCAGATGGCTCGCAGCCGGGTGTCCATCGAGGTCGGGACGCACTCGGCGTGGGTGAGCCGGCTGCTGGCCAGCTTCGGCCACGAAGTGATCGTAGCCAATGCCCGGCGGGTGCGGGCGATTAGCGACAGCAACTGCAAAGACGATCGGATGGACGCGCAGTTGCTGGCGCGGCTGGCGCGGGTGGACCCGGCGTTACTGTACCCGATCCGGCATCGGGGCCAACAGGCGCAGCAACACCTGGCGATGATCCGCGCGCGGGCGGCGTTGGTGGATGGCCGCACGGCGCTGGTGAACACGGCGCGGGGGCTGGTGAAATCGTTTGGGGAGAGATTGGGAAAATGCGATACCGATCAAATGGGGGTGGAGAAGTTGAGCCATTTGCCGGCCGAGGAACAGGCGGCGCTACGGCCGCTGCTGGAGACGGTAGCAGCACTGACGGAGCACATCCAGGAGTATGACCAACAAATCGCGGAGATCGCCCGGAAACATTATCCGGAAACCGCCCTGCTAGAGCAAGTGAGTGGCGTGGGGCAACTGATCGCGCTGACGTTCATACTGACGCTGGAGGATAAGGACCGTTTCGAGCGCAGCCGGGACGTGGGGGCTTACCTAGGGCTGCGGCCCAAGCGGAAAGACTCGGGCGAAAGTCAGCCGGAACTGGGCATCACCAAAGAGGGAGATGTTTACCTGCGGCGGCTGCTGGTGCAAGGGGCGCACTGCATCCTGAGCGTGCGCGGACCGGACACCGATCTGAAGCGGTGGGGAGTGAAGCTGGCAGCGCGCGGGGGCAAGAAGGCGAAGAAGAAAGCGGTGGTGGCAGTGGCCCGGAAGCTGGGGATCTTGCTGCATCATTTGTGGGCGACGGGGGAAGTATACGAACCACTGCGGCAGAGCCAGGCCCAGGCCGCGGTGGCGTAAGGATGGCATGAGTGAGGATGGATTCTACGCATCGCCGAGTTCGGGTGACTGCGAGGTCGCGGCAGACGGAGCGTGTCCAGCGCGAGCTGGGCGCGCTGACGTCGGCACTGAGATGGCAGCACCCGTTTTACCGAGTTACCGGACCCCAACAGGCACAGAGCCAAGAGCTCGTCAAACAGTGCGGATGGAAGCAGGGCGTATCGGCGGCGGTGGAATCCAAGACGAGGAAGCACGCTCCTAGCGGCGCCTCGGTAGTGATGGAGAACGGCAGGATAGAGGTGAAAGCGTGAGGGAATCAAGAGGGTGCCGGCAGGTGCACTGCGCGGCGCCAGTGGCACGGCCCCGCCCGCCGGCGGCGGACGGTCGGGGCGCTGCCCCGAACCCCGCCAGGGGGCAAAGCCCCCTGAGACCCCCGGCCCCCTTTCCCTTCCTCTTGATCCTACGGAACGGGCCG
>QIAN01000271.1 GCA_003225005.1 Acidobacteriota bacterium
AGTCTGTTGCCGGTGCGCGCAACCGCTGGCGATGCTACATCCTGGGCAAAGAGAAGCTTCTCCGGTTTTCCGCCGGCGAGCGGAACGCGCCAGAGATGCAGGTCCGAGCTGTAGAGGAGAGACTGGCTGTCCGCTGCCCAGGCAATACCCGTAAAACCCTCAGAGGACGTTGCACCCGCCACTTCGCGCGCATGCTTCCCATCGGGAGTTTGCACGTAGATCTTCTCGACACCCCCGGTCAGCACGCAAGCCGAGGCGAGAAAGTTGCCGTCTGGCGAGAAAGCGGGTCGCGACGTATACACGCAATCCGGGGAAGGGTCCGGTAGAGCCCGCTCTTCGGTGGTTTCCACGTTGACCAGGTGAATGCTGAAGTCCTCAGGGGAAGGGTCCGCTTTGGTGGCGGGAGAACTCGCTTTGGCGAAGGCCAGCCACTTGCCATCCGCCGACCAGCTCAAACCCATCGGTCCAAAAGGAGTGGTATCGGCCAACTTGCGCTCCGAACCTCCCAGCGGGGAGGTAAGGTAGATTCCAGTTGCGTCAGGGTCGGATTGGCGCATGAAGGCGATGGATCGGCCGTCGGGAGACCAGGCAGAGGCGAGATGTATGGATGGATGGTGGGTGAGCTGCACTACACGCTCTTGCCCGACCTGCTTGATGTAGAGATCGGATTGGAACTCCTTTTCAAAACCGTGCCAGGAGAAAGCGATCTGGTTCCCATCCGGCGAAAAGCTGGGCCCGATTTCAAACCCGGGAAAGGTTGTGAATGGGATGATGGTCAGCGTTTCGGGCTGTTTTTGCCGTCGAGGTCGCAGCAGGTAACGGCCAAACCCGGCCAGTAGCAATAGTCCGATGACCAGGAGCGCGAAACGCCAAGGCACGCGGGCTTGCCGAGGGCGTTCCTCGCTCGCCGCCAATGGAAGAACCACCGTTGGCCCCCGCGGCGGCATCTCCACAACCAATGGCAGCGCACTCTTACCTCCACCATCAGCCAACCACTCCACAGGAACGATGAAGCGATAGCCGACCCTGGGCAGAGTTTCAACGAATTCGGGACATTCCGCCGAGTCTTCGAGCGCCTGCCGCAGCTTCTTCACGGCGGTGTTGACTCCATGCTCGAAATCAACGAAGGTGTCTTCCGGCCACAGCGCCGTGCGCAGTTGCTCGCGCCTTACCACTTTCCCGTCCGCCTCCAAAAGCAGCAGAAGCACCTGGAGTGGTTGTTCTTGAATCGGCACCCTGACGCCGGACCGGAACAGTTCACTGCTGTTCAGATCGACTTCGTACGAATCGAAGCGCGCTCGTGCCGGGCGCAGAGAACCGTAGGTAGCCAACTTTCAAACCTCAACGAGATGATGGAAGTGTACCTCAGTTTCGCCCTGGAACGGGCCCATTTCGGCAGGTCCACGTCTCGCTAACTGCCGCTCCGTGGCGCAGTTGCGCAGTTCACCATCAGTTCACCACACGATTCACCCGTGGTGCATTGAGCGCTGCTCTGGGCTGTGCGATGGTGCAACCGGACGCAGAGATTTGAACTCTGCTCCAGTCACAAAGATTTGCACTCGCACCAAAAATTGGAGGGAACTTGAAATTCCGAATCTCGCTGTTCTTGCTAACTCTTGCCTTGGCTGCATCGTCAACCTTGGCCGCGCACGCCAGCCCATGCAGCAATTCAACCATCCAGGGCACATACGCCAGCACGATCCACGGCACCATCTTCCTTCCGGACGGGTCTACTCTGCTCGTGGATGGCATTGCAAAAGCCACGTTTGACGGCAATGGGAATTTTAGCCAACTAGACGCGGTTGCCATCAACGGCCACATGCCGCCGGGCTGGCGACCAGGCACGGGCACGTACTCCGTAAATCCCAACTGCACCGGAACCCAGACCATCATGATCGAGGGTATGCCCGACTTGCACCTGCAATTTATCGTCTCCCAGGCGGGGAACAAGATGCGCAGTGTCGTGACCAACCCGGGAATCGCAACCACGGCCGAGGGCGAGCGCCTCCGAACTCCCGAGGACTAAGGAATTACCGCTTCAGGAAAAGTGGTCCACTCTCTAAACAGATGGGACATAGTCCCCGCTCATTTAGAGGAGTAAGTGTGGCGCGGGCGCCCCCCGCCCGCGAACCGCCGAAAGCATAGAAATTGCTGGGCGGGCTGGCCCACCCTTTTTGTCGACATCATCCAACTGAGGCCGCCCCGGTCTTCGCGGTTTTCGAAGGCCGGGGATTCCGGCTGCGGCTACCTTGGGGTTTTGATCTCCTACGCTGCCGAGAGAATCATCCCGAGTCACATTCCGAACCTTCATCTTCGCCGGCAAGAGCTCATTCACCAAGACCGGCCCACGTTCCTCCAACCCATAATCCCGAAAGCTGCTCCACCCAAATCCACATCCGCGATCACATCGTCCAAAATATCTCCACATGTTTATCATCTGACGGAAGTATATACTTTACGCAACCGTTGCTAAAAAACGGTAATGGCTCAACTGTTTGAGCGCGACAGACTTCCTCCCGAAGCCCGGACTGGCATCCGAGCTTTCGCTTTTGAATAATTATAGCGGATTGACAAGGGGCTTATCCTGAAGGCACTCGGAGAGCAGATAAGCTAAATGAAGACTGTACTAAACGCGATGATTACATGGCCCCCGATCCTTCTTGGTGCGTTTGTATTGTTTTCCGCTTTGTTCCACTATCCTAGGCCAGAGGCCAAGTACGCACGAATCGCGGTAGGTATCTTCGGAGCCTGCTTACTGTATGCGGGCATTCACATGCTGCTGTGGAAATCAAACTGACCCACTACCTAAAAAACATGACTTTACTATTGACGTAGGCTGATTCCCGCGCGGTCTCGGTGGGGGCGGGGGCGGTGGTGGGGAATCCTCAACGGAGGCCAATCGCTCCGCACTGGCGGTTCGTCAGGTTGCGGGGGTTGGCGATGTCTCATTGTGCGGTAGCCGAATTAATGACGCGGGAATATACCTGCTTCTGCCATCTATCGAGCGCCTCCGGCTTGTATGGCATTTCGATCGCCGCCTCTGATGCCTCCCCAGCACGTTTCAGAAGACTTCTAAATACGGCCTCTGCATCGTCGTCCTGCCAGTGATTCCAGAGGCGCTCGTAGTCCGCTGCAAGCTGGTTCCACTGACAGTGCAGCTTGGTCATGGCTCCGATGCTTCTGTCGAGGCTCACGGCAAGCGAATATGCAGTGAGGAGGGCCACGATTACCGCAAGAACAATGGGAACGCACGCTGGCATTTTGGCAATCAACGAAGCCGCAGCGCCGGATGACAGGAAAAACGACGTGGCCGTGATGATCTGTTTTCGCCACGTGTATGCAGCCGCCATTTCCGCAAAGTAAAGCGAGCGCGCTTCCGCCCCTAACATTTTCTCCCAAACGCGCCGCACCTGATCCTCCGTCAGCATAGAAAGCACAGTTTACCACCAGCACGACTGCCTAATTGATACAGTATGACGCACTTAATTTTGTACTTGACACAACCATTGCGTTAGGTATAAAGTTAGAACATGGAAAAAGGACATAACCTCTCGAAGTCAGACATTGTGGAACACATTCCACTGGCTTGCTCCGATGAGCTAGCAGCAGTTGAATTCCTCGAAAAACAGCGATGGGGCAGCACCCCTTGCTGTGTGCGTTGTGGCAGTGTGGACGTGTACCAGATGAAGGATTCCAAAACGGGTCAGCGGAGCAGCCGTTACCTGTGGCGCTGCCGAGACTGCAAAGAGCAGTACACCGTCCGTATTGGGACAGTCTACGAGGAATCACGGATTGAGCTTCGCCACTGGTGTTATGCGTTCTGGCGCGCATGTACCTCAAAGAAAGGCGTTGCCGCACTTGAGATCAAGCGCCATTGCCAAATCAGCTACAAATCGGCACTGTTTCTTATGAACCGCATCAGATTCGCGATGGCCCAAGACCAGAACAGCCCGCAGTTAAAAGGCACGATTGAAGCGGATGAAATGTACGTCGGCGGAAAGCCGCGCTATCCCGGTAATAGACCTGGGCGAGCAACCGAAAAGGTAGCCGTGTTTTGTGCTGTCGAGAGAGGCGGTCAACTTCGTCGGCGGATCATTGCAGATGTAAAGGCCAGCACGTTGAAAGCCGCACTGCGCGAAGAAGTAGACAGGCAGGCGCGGCTCATCACGGATGATTACTCCGCCTATCGCGGACTTGCGCCAGAGTTCGAGGGCGGACATGAAACGGTATGCCACACTACGAAAGAATACGTTCGCTTTGGAACTGATATTCATACCAACACGGTAGAGAGCACGCATGCACTCGTGAAACGTGGAATCGTCGGCATCTATCACAACGTCAGCCGCGAATACCTGCATCGCTACCTCTGGCAGTTCGATTTCCTGTGGAACAATCGTCAGTTGAACGATGGCGAACGTACCGCTATGGTTATACAGGCAGCGGAAGGCAAGCGATTGATATACAGGGAGCCAGCGGCATGACCATTGAGCACAGTATTGTCGTAGGACTGGACGATATAAAAACCGTCATATTCGAGTGCAGACAGTGCCGCACACGGGTCAGCATGCTTCCAAACGACATACGAATTCCTCAAAAGTGCCCTAACGAAAATTGCGCATCGCGCGAATGGATCACTGGCATCCCTGCAAATGTTAGGAGCAGCTACGAGGCTTCAACCGCTAAATATGTGAATTTTGTTGAGGCAATCGGGCACATACGCAAGAGCAAGAATGATGCTGCTTTCAGGATTCTATTGGAGTTTGACGAAACTGACAGCGAGATGCCATCGTGCGAGATGCAATCGTGAGCGGAAAGGTGAGAACCAAAGCGACCAAGAAACGAACAGATGCTACTCCTGGCCCTAAACCGGGCATCCTGAAGCTAAAGGGGAACTGGCGGGATGCCGTAAAGCGGTCGCTTCAGAAGAAGAAGCCGAAAGAGGGCTGGCCGAAGTAAAAGGGAGTTGCCGGAATCACAGGAAATTTCCGTTTAACTTCCTTTGCGTAAAGTACATACTTCCGTCATCTGATTAACAGAGATGTGTCATTTCATCTTCTCTATCTCCTATCCCGTCTCACGTCGACGGCTGAAAGGATTGGCGAAATAAAACTTGCCGATCCGAAGTAGGCTGAGTGATCTGCTCTGCGGGGCGACCTGAACGGCAACCAGACCCGAAAAAACCGACTGGTTCTGCGAGGAGCAGTTGGGGTCTGGAACTGCGAAAGCGGTGATCGCATCAAGGGCTGCGATGGTGCATGTATCCACGCTGCTGGCTCTCTCGCAGGAGTTGGTAGCTGGAGCATAACCAATGTCGCAGCCTTTCCTATTTTTTCCGGCGCACATCGTCGCGCCAGACTTGCCTTTCGGACGACCCACTCCGTTATCCCGTTCGTCATGTTCCCCAGTTTCAACATGAGTTGTGGATAAAGTTGTCAGTGATCGGCTCACAGAGCCGCCCCGCTTGGTCTTGACCGGGTTGCACCAGCAGATGAGCAGCGAGCTTCGATAAAATTGCACTTCGATGGGAGTAACGATCGAGCTGCAGAATCTCGGAGATGCTCAGCTGTGCCGTGAAATTATTGCCAACGTCGAGCACGCGCTCAGTGACAAGCGAGGAGAGTGGCGGGTGTTTATCGCCGGATCGCGTGCGAGCGAGAATTGGGAGATGCGAGTGGAAGGGCCAAACAGCTTTGAACGGACCTATACTTTGGGCGGCGCAGCGGGAGAGCACAAGCCTGAGGCAATTCGCAGGTTGGTTCTCCAGTTGATACCGGCCGGTTCGTCGTGACCTGGTGTTCTTGCTTGCCACCAGACCGAAACAAAATGCACACCCTCAGATCCGCCTTGAAACTCCAGAACCGCAAATGCGTCAGATTCCAAATGCAAACCGCCGCCTTGACGATCACGTACGCCGGGCGTTGAATAAGATCAAGAGGCCGAGCACGGCTGAGGAAATCACAGAGTCGCTTAATCGCGACCTCGGTCCCGGAGATCGGCCTTTTGAGGCGAAAGAAGTTGCCACCTGGTTGCGCAACACCGGCGAAAACGTGCTCAGTTTGTATTGGCTGGAAACTCGCCCGCGTAGATAAACACTCTTCTGCATTCTCGACGTCCTAGTCCTGACCCCAAAGGGTACGGATGGTACGGATCGAGGCCAATGCGACTTTTTACTTCGCTAAAATGTGATCTTCACGAAAGGAGCACTATGGCAAAGAAAAAGATTGATCCGCTCAACAAGAGACAGTACGGCGCCGTCTCCGCGATGCTCACGGTCTCCGATATTCCAGCTGCGGTGAGCTTTTACCAAAAGGCCCTGGGCTTTTCTAAACGCGGCATCATGAATGGCCCCGACGGGAAGCCAATCCATGCTGAACTCACGTTGCGCGGTACAACTCTCATGCTAGGGCCGGAGAATGAGGCGATGGGAAAACGCACTGCCAAAACCGTAGGCGCTTCGCCGGCTGGCCTCTTCATCTATGTAGAAAACGTCGACAAGGTCGTCGACAAAGCGAGCAAACTCGGCGCCACCAGCCAAGGTCCGGTGATGGACATGTTTTGGGGTGATCGGTGCGGCACCATTGTGGACCAGGATGGCTATACGTGGACGGTCGGTACGCACAAAGCTGAACCCACCGCAAAAGAGATGAAAGAGAAGATGCGCGAGATGATGCGGCAACAGCCGGCGGATACGGCCACCGCTGCCTAAGCATCCTCACTCGAAAAGAGCAGGCTGTGCAGCAACTCGTTCTGTTTCTCGAAAGTTGCTCAAACCAATGCCAACGAGTCGGTAGCGTTGTTGTGCGCCAATGTCCACTCGTTCCCGCAGTCTCAGGGCGATGTCTGTCAATTCTTCGCAGGAGGTCGGTGGAGAGCCGGGCGTGAGACTGCGGGTAAGGATCTTGAACTCGCTGGTCTTCAGCTTGAGGACCACCGTGCGTGCGATCCGTGACTCTTTTCGCGAAGCCGACCAAAGCTTTTCTGCCAGGCGCCGGATCATGGGTTCGGTTTCTGACAGCGGTACGTCGTGCTCGAACGTGTCCTCGACCGATATGGATTGGGTGGGCCGGTCAGGCACGACGTCACTGTCGTCGATTCCGCGGGCGAGACCGTGTAGGCGCACACCATAGCTGCCAAAATGTTGTTCGAGCTGCGGCAAGTCGAAACCTCGCAAGTCCTTTACAGTTTGTACTCCCAGTTTCCCGAGCTTCTCTCCCGTGACTTTGCCGACTCCAGGCAGGCGTCCAACGGGCAGTGGCAGTAGAAATGCATCGATCTCCTCGGGCTGGATGACAAAGAGCCCGTCGGGCTTGCGCCAGTCAGAAGCAAGTTTTGCCAAGAACTTGTTGGGCGCTACGCCAGCAGAGGCTGGCAGGTTCAATTCCTGGCGGATTTGCTCCCGGATCGTGCGCGCCACAAGCGTCGCCGTTGGCAAGCCGGTCTTGTTCTCGGTAACGTCCAAATACGCTTCGTCGAGCGACAGTGGCTCGATCAGGTCTGTGTGGCGTTTGAAGATCTCCCGCACGCTGTGCGAGACCGCCCGGTAGCGAGTGAAATCCGGAGCGACGAAGATCGCAGCGGGGCACAGCCGCTCCGCTCGCACCGCCGGCATGGCTGAGTGGACCCCGAAACTCCTGGCCTCGTACGAAGCCGCGCAGACAACAGAGCGGTTGCCGTTCCAAGCGACGATCACGGGCTTCCTTCGTAGTTGGGGATCATCGCGCTGCTCGACCGAAGCGTAAAACGCGTCCATGTCCACATGGATGATTTTGCGGGCGCCCATTTGGCAACCATACTATTCCCGGCCCAGAACGCCGTGAACGTGACGTCGTATTGGGCCGATCATAAACCGCCGTTGCTGTAGATTCTAGAAATGCATGCAGCTTCGAGTTTCCATTCCGCACTCGCGATTTTCGTGCTCTTCCTGCATGCGCTGTTCATTTTGTGGGTAGTCTTCGGTGCCTTGCTGACACGTTCGCGCACGGTTCTTCGCTGGCTGCATATCGCTTCTCTTGTCTGGGGGATTCTTACGGAATTGCTTCCTTGGCCGTGTCCTTTAACTGTGCTAGAGAATTGGCTCGAAAGCAAGGCCGGAGTCGAGCCATATCAGGATGGGTTCCTGCTCCATTACCTGGACAAGCTGGTCTATCCGGATATTTCTGCAACCGTTCTGACGGTTGCAGGAGTCATCATCTGCATTCTGAATCTTGCGTTCTATGGTCGGCGAATCGTCGGCTCCAATAGGTCCTGAGGCATCTCCTCCGTCCTTATTTCTTTACCTCTTTTTCGCGCAGAACTGCGTTGCACATCCAACCCTTACAATGGGTGTATGAGGATCCTCATGTTCACGGGCAAGGGCGGCGTGGGCAAGACCAGCTTGGCCGCCGCCACAGGCGTCAAACTTGCTGCCTGGAAAATGATCCGCGACCTCGTCGGGTCAGATCCAGCACTGAACACTGCGGCCTGGAAGACCCTGCGAGGGACCGTTGGGATGCTGCCTTCTGGCGAGGCAGGCGCTGGCTCTGCAGCACGGCCCGGTAACGAAGCAGCTGAGAGCTCTGCGGTACATTAAAACTGCGGTTCGAATGTCCTTAGGCGGTCGCATCAGCTTACGGGCTACCAGGGACCAAAAAACCGAAACGTCGGACGGCGTGGTCATTCCTCTCAGCCGGGTGGCGAGCTGTTTCTCCGGGACAGAACTATTTGCTTTCGGCGACGGGTAGGGCCTACAGTTAATGAGTCTATTGTTCATCTCTCCGTCGCATTCTGGCAGTTCCCACCTCACGACGACGGTCTCCTGCGCAACCGACAGAAAAGCGAGATCGCCATGGAACCCACCCGGTTCCACCGTATACTGCAGTCTGTCATGACTCGTCGGCCGAGAAAAGTCACCTCATTAGTGCGCTCTATTACTGTATATCCTGAGATCGCGGTTTACGGATCACAAAGGATGTGCCGGTCGTGCGGGGCGATCACGGCGCGCTCAAAACCATTTTGCTCGGAGTGTGGCGAGTTGCTGCCAGCAGTCTAGGCCTGCGCCTGGCCCATGAGGCTGGCAAGTTTACTTCTGAACAGAAGCTTTACCACGGGCTTGTGAAGCCACGGGAAGCCGAGCACGACACCCAGATCTACCGCGCTTATCTCAAAGAGGCGGAACAGATCGAGCGCGCTGGGGCCAAGAATCTCCACGTTGAGCTTGATTTTGAGCTCAAGCGAAACGTCTATAAGGCAATGTACGCTGCTCGGAAATCTGAACATGAGCGCGATATCGCCGAGATCAAGCAGGAAGTGGCCCAACGCTTCCATTTGCCATATATCGATAACAAAATTGAAATTCCAGACGCTCGCATTCATTACGAGCTTGACCAGGGATCGCAGGCGGCCTTCTCCGACATCGAAGTCGTAACCGCCGCCTATCGTCCAAAACATCTCCGCGCCAAAGAGCAAGCTGGGTTCCGCGCCTATGCCTCTTCTTCGGATCGCGCAGCCATGTCGGCCCGGATCGAAGATGAACATCACGCGCTCGATTGGGTGCTGGACCTATGAGCACACGCCCCGGTCAGTACGACGCGATCGACACCATACGCTGTCTGGGATATTCCGAGCGGCAGGCATCCTTCATATACACGGTCGCCGTTCACTCAGGTTATTTCCTCCGTCGCCAATTCAACTTCTCGGTCCAGCGGCGACGCGGCTGGATCGCGGCGAACTTTCTCGCCAAGGCAAAACGTGCGGGGCACGTTCGAGAAATCCAGTGCGCGCCGGGCCGCCTGCTCTATCAACTCTGTGCCAAGCAGCTCTACAGGATCGTCGGGCAGAAGAATTCTCCCAATCGCCGAGCAAAGAGCCCCCGCGAGGTTCGTCGCAGGCTCATCATGCTCGACTATGTTTTGGCTCACTTGGGAAAGCAAGAATTTCTGGAAACGGACGCATCTCGGCGCAAGTTCTTCGCTCAGTTTGGAGTAAAAGATGATGTCCTGGCGTCCGCAAGTAAGTTCGGCGAGCTGCTGCCAGTCTCGGTCCGACGAGAAAAGACCTTGACCGTTTTGTTTACGTTCATCGATGAAGGACAACGATCCATCGCAAAGTTCGAACGGTTCCTTTCAGCGCACGACAAACTTCTATGTTCACTGCCGGCATTCGAAGTGATCTATGTTTCCATCGCCCCCGAACTCTTTAAGGAGGCGCAGGACTTATTCCGACGGCTTTTCCCAGTCCGGCCGGCTACACACCTGAAGAAATTCCCGGTGATCGGTGGACAGATTTCGCCCACGATCCCGAAGGCCGAATTGATCGTAGAGCTCGTCTAGGACTGCTATCCATCTCTTCTAGAGTCGGACCCGGTCTGTGATGCGGTCTGGCTTCGGAAACGGGTAGCCGAGCAGAAGTCTCTATTTTCGAGCGAGATGCCAAATGAAGCGGTCTAGAAAAAATTCGAAAAAGGCGGGAACGACCGCGCCTTTGGCTGCCGCACGAGATTGCTCGTGCTGGTCGTTCCCGCCCTTGGCTGCTGATAGTGGAATAGAACCAAACCCCGACTCGATCCGTTCAGGATCTCGAACGGATCAAGTCTGGGTCTCGACTGGGTATCACTGAGGAACCGTCAAGGAGCAAACGATGAGCAAATTCAAGATCAAAAAAGGAGCGAGTAGGATCACTCGCATCAAGCTGCATGTATCGATCGAAGGATCGATCGCTGTCGATCTCGCGCTGATGAGCGAGTGGTCGAACAACAATAAGAACTACGTCGTGAACGAACTGCTACGCTGCTCAAGTCCTGATGCGCAGTTTATGGCTTCGTTCCCGCGCTGACAAATGGCGCGTGAGAAGGAGGCAATCAGGTACATGGCTCAGCGCCGACATCGTAGAGGTGGCAGATATGCGGGCCACTCTCTCCTGGGACAGGCATCACAGCCCTCGTTTGTGCTGTCCAACGACGTCTGGCGTGCCTTCTCCACCGCCGAGGGCGGTTGTGCCGCACGCACCGCCGCTGTGCACACGATCTGTAAGAGGCTCCCCTGTGACGTCTGAGCAGGCCGCCCTGGCTGCAGCCGAAGCCGCGTAGGATCTATAATGACTCCGGCGCACAACCATCATCAGCCTAAATCGTCAGCTAATCAAAACCGCGTAGAAACCCGATCCATTCCAGGCGTGCAGGGCCGACCTGAGTAGGCGAGAGTTCATGAATTATTCGGCATCACCTTTCAGCATTCATACCCGTGAGACGCTGGTATTTGGTCAGGAGCAGATTCGCGCCGGGGGTCACAATGGTGCCCAGACAATCCTCCTGCCAACCCTTTCCCGTACTGGCGATCCAACTTGGCTATTCGTGGACGAGGGTTTCACGCTGGCTCGCGAGCACGAAGTGGAGTCGCTATTCGCGATCGGAAACGGTTACGTTGGGCACCGAGGGTCGCTCGCTGAGGGGACTCAACTGTCCGCGCCGGCTACGTTCGTTGCCGGGGTCTTCGAGCAGTTGGATAGGCCCGGCTCTGTTCCGCAACTAATGACATTAGCCGACTGGGCCGGAGTGAGAGTCTGGATCGACGACCATCCCCTAAGCATGGAACGAGGCCAGGTATTGGAGCACCGGCGCATTCTGGACTGGCGCCGAGGCGTCCTCTGGCGTGAGTGGCGGCACCGGGGTCCCGATGGACGGATCACGAACATCGTCGCTTTCCGCCTGGCTTCGTTGGCCGACCGGCACCTGCTCTTGCAGTCGGTCATGTTCACGGCCGAGAACTACAGCGCGGTGTTGCGATTCG
>QIAN01000274.1 GCA_003225005.1 Acidobacteriota bacterium
ATTCCAAAGCAGTTGCAGCCCAGGCAAGGAACGGAATCGCCGATGCAGGCACAAAAGAATTTACCTTGGCCGTGTAGTGTATGAAACCGACGAAATTTCCATACCCCACATTTCTGCCTCTGTAGAGACCGAAACGATCGGCGATACCAGAAAGAAACGATGCGCCGAGCGCTAGGCGAAGATAAAGAATTCCCAATCGCTCCCAATCTAAAGTGCGTGGGTTCTTCATAATTGTGCTTCCTGTCCCCGTCGATAGAATATTCTTCATGGCTACGAAGGTGTCGGTCGAGCGGCTGTTCCCGACAGACCGACAGCACAACCATCGCCCCGGCTCACGGATTCACTTTGTAGTAGCGGCGAAAGCCACCTATGAGCGGCCACAATCGAGCTCGACGAATTTCGAGAACCTGTCGCAAATAGCCGAGGTCATGTAATGCCCACTCATTAAGCAGATCCGACATGGAGATCTCGCCATACTCTGCGTGCACACTCTTGCGGAGCCATTCGCCAGTCGCGACTTTCTGCCAAAGATGAGATGCTCTGTCGACGGATATCGGCAAAGCGGCAGTTCACTGGACAATTTACGTTCAATAAACTTCTTACGCAGGCATTCGGCCTCGTGGTCGTACCGTTCGAGGATCGGCATATCGTCGCGCAACATGCGTGTGACGCGGATCTGATTGACGTTTTCGTCCACATCGTTCAAGTGGGCGACGATCTCGACTATTGACCAGCGGCTAGGCGCAGGCCGCGTACGGGCAAAATCCTCGTCAATCGGCACGATGGCAACCTTAGCAACTCGGGCGTGACGCGACGGGTGGCAAGAATCTCTTCTTTGTTATGCATGATGTCGGAGTCCCTTCACCTCATGTGTTCATCACCATTTGTTACGGGAGAACCAAAATTCAACACGGGAATTGCAGCAGCTCATTCGCTGAAAATTCGATCCCTCGCATGTTTTCCGAGCAATTCCGAGCGCCGCTTGGTTATCTCCTCCATATTGGTGGACCCTTCCGGCGGGCGCGCGACGCCGTAGACATGACCGGGAAAGTCCAATGGTTTCTGGATCGCCCAAATCGCATCATGTTGATCAGGCGACAGAACAGCAACAGGATCGCCCACAGCTATCCACCCAATCGGCACAACCGAAAAACGCGGCATTCGTGTTTTCAGATGGACAACCGCATTGACACGAACTTCAGCTCCATAACCAATTGCAGCACCATGAAAGATCGACGCTCCTGTAGCGATGAATACGCAATCCTCGACGACGCACCCCACCAGATGGCTGTTTGGCCCGACAAGACAATGTGATCCGATGCGTGTGGCATGCACATCTGTGCTGCGGATAACTGCATTTTCCATCACAATGCAGTTCTCTCCGATGGTGATCGGTTCGCCTTCTGCCGCGATACACGCACCGAACATAATGCGGCTTCCACGTCCGATCGATACGTTCCCACAGATTGTTGCGTTCGGCGCTACGTATGCTGAGCTATCAATTTCGGGAATGCTTCCTTCGTGTTCGATGAGCATATGCACCTCCTGTGGCAGAGGGACGCCAGAAAAGGTTATCGTGCCGTAACCGTTATCGCGCACCACTGACTGCTTGTGGACTGGGCGTGAGCGCGGCGACAATCCCGAGCACGATTAAAACACTACCACCGGCATACCGCGTCGCCTTTCGGAGCCTTCCCCCGCTCCCAGTCAGCGCCACGAGCCTCCCACCTAGACAACCGAATAGTGAGTTCGTGGCAAATCCCATCATGACGAACGCCGTCCCAAATAGCAGGACTTGTATTCGCATCGGTCCAGCGTCCGCAGCAATGAACTGGGGAAGAAAGGCCAAGAAGAACAGCGCCGTCTTGGGATTCAACGCCAGAAATCCCTGGATAATCAACCATTTCGAAGAATCGGCTTGCCGCGAACCTTCCTCTGTAGTGCTGTCCGCGAGTCGACCCCCTTTACCCAGTAGTGTAGCGGCACCGAGACAGACGAGGTACAAGGCTCCAACAAGCTTGATGGCTGCAAATAGTTTAGGTGCAGACCCTACGAGAGCGGAAAGCCCGACGGCGGTCGCGATCACTTGCAGCAGATCCCCTAGTGCGAGGCCGACAGAAGAAAGCACAGCGGCTCCACAGCCTTGCGCGATACCGCGCGCCACAACGTACATGATCGATGGCCCCGGAGTAATGAGCAAGATCAACGCTGCACCTAGGAAAACACTCCAATGTGCTAAGTCGGGCATCTCCCAGCCAGCTCCTAAGAACTCAGAAAGTCGGTTTGGCTCAGCTCGGGGAACGGGTCACCATATCGCTCTGCAAAAAGCGTGCGAGATCGAGGAAGTCGACCGGGATACTTGCCATCCTCTCCCCGGAGACGACCCAATGCCAAGAGGAAGAGCACACGAACATGTTCCGGAATCCCCAGTGCCTCGCGCACCTTATCTTCATCGAATCCTTCCATCGGTCCCGTGTCATAACCCAAGGCCTCCGCCATCCACATCATCGTTGTGGCGGCGATCATCGTCTGCTTCGTCACCCACATAGAGATGTTCGGGTGGGAACCTAAATCTGCGATGACATTCCTCCGCTTCCGGTCAGCCCACGCATCTCCTCCAATGTCGTGTTCGCGGCCAATCCGGATGATCTCTTCGAGGTCCTCGCGCCAACCGAGGGTGTCACCGCAAGCCACGATCACTACAGGCGCGTCTTCGACCTTCCGCTGGTTCATGGCAGCAATTCTGAGCTTCCTTCGTTGTTCCTGATCACGAACCACGACGAAACGCCAAGGCTGATGGGTTGTAGCTGCTGGGCGCTTCGAGACCGGCTTTCAGAATCTGCTCCAAGTCCTCTTTCGCTATCGGTTGGGATATAAAGCTGTCCGTGGCCCGCCGGGTCTTGACGAGCTCAGTCAACGGTTTTTCTCGAAAGATTCGCATGGTTATCCGCGAGCGACATTCACAGCTTCTGCAGTCCTCTTGGAAGGCGCGGTGCCAGGGAGTACGCGCCAGGCCCTGCCAAGAAGAGCGCCAGAGCCACCAGCAACTGCGTCAAGGCATACTCCATGCCCCCATTCGACACGTCGAAGCCATGAGGAAGATGAACCAGGAAAATGGCTCCGAGCATCACGACAATCAACGCTGCAGCGCCTACGCGCGTGAGGATACCGGTGAGCACTGCGATTGCTCCCCCGACCTGCGCCAGTCCGACCAAATAGCCGAGAACGAGGGGATATCCGTGATCTAGCGCAAAGCGTTGCGGTCCAGGGCCTGCGAACAGACCGAACAGGATCGCGCCTCCGTGATAGAGGAACGCCAAGCCACTCGCGATCCGAAGTGAGAGCAGAGCTCCGTCAATCCGTGTCGAATTGCCCCGGTTGTTCGGATACGAATTCAAATCCTCTGCCATCTCGATGATTCTCGAAAATGAAGTGGTCTCTTGCAAGAGCCATTTATTATACAACTGAGATACCATTTACTGTGCATCGATTCCTGGACACCGAGGTGAGCAGTGCCAAAGCGACCGTTTACAGTGCTTCTAGACCTGAATGTACGAACCTCCTGCGATGTGCCACTTCACCGGCAGCTTTATCTAGGCATCCGGGGTTTGATCCTGGATGGCCGGTTGAAGCCGGGCGCTCGGCTGCCCTCTACGCGAAGCCTTGCCGCCGACTTAGGACTCGCGCGAACAACACTGTTGAACGCGTTTGAACAACTTGTTTTTGAAGGCTATCTGGAAGGGAAAGTCGGCTCGGGAACTAAGGTCTCGACACACATCCCAGGCGACGTGAGGCACCTCGCCGCTTCGACGCAGTTCATCCGCTTACCGAAATCACGCCACAAACCGAGAGTTGCACAGCGTGCACCGCGGTACTCACTCAATACGACACTTCCAGCGGCACCGATCCGGCCACTGCGGCCGGGGCTTCCCGACATCGAAAGTCTACCCTTTGAGCTCTGGTCACGGCTCACGACAAGGCATTGGCGGCAGGCCGCCAGTGAGTTCACACACCATGGCGACTCGTTGGGCTTTCTGCCGTTGAGAAAGGCGATCTGCGAATACGTTTCCAAGTTGCGTGCGGTGCGTTGTGAACCGGACGAAGTGTTGATCACGTCAGGAGCTCAGCAGGCGCTTTATCTTTGCGCCACCACGTTACTGGATGTGGGAGAAAGAGTCTGGATGGAAGATCCCGGTTATCCCCGAGCCAGGGCGGCTTTCTCAAGTGCGAAGCTGAAGATCGTGCCGATTCCAGTCGATGCAGAAGGCCTGCAAGTCTCAGTCGGCGTAAAGCAACACTCCGCTCCACAAATGATCTATGTCACCCCTTCATTCCAGTGCCCTCTGGGTGTGATGATGAGCCTCCAGCGCCGGTTCGAATTGCTGCGTGTCGCGTCCGTGAAAAATGCCTGGATCTTAGAAGACGATTATTTTAGTGAATACCGGTATGGAACGAATCCGGTCGCCAGCCTGCAGAGCCTGGATCGAAACGAGCGCGTCATATATATAGGCAACTTCAGCAAGAGCATTGTTCCGTTTCTGCGAATCGGTTTTCTGATCGTTCCTCCTTCGATTGTGAACGTCATCAGAATGGCTCGATCTACAGTCAGTCGGCAACCGCCAGGGGTGGACCAAGCTGCACTGGCTGACTTCATCGGCGAGGGTCATCTGGAACGTCACATCCGGGTCGTCGACGCCTTTGGGAAGCCAAGCAACCAAGTACATACCTATACCGGTGGCCGACGTTTCGAGCACTCCATTTCCATATTGTCGAATCGCATCTACTAGCGCCTCGTGACGTGACTACGCCTGGGAGGGCTGGTGCTTGGCTATAGCGCCTATGACGCGAAGCGCATTCGGACGGCCACGAGGCATCTCTGCAATGCTTTGTCTAATATGAAAAGCACCACAACAGACTGATACTTTCTAAGAAGGCGGATGGTACCGCGCTGTCCGCAGGATCGATGCAAGCCATTCTGCGTGCGGATAATGATTGGTGAGAAGTTCCCGTGCCTCCCGCTCGAAATCGTATTCGACTCGCCGAATGAACACTGTCGCATCCTCCACAACAGCGTAGCTGGCCCGCTTGTCTCCATCGTAAGGAAGTCCGATGCTTCCGGTGTTGGCAATCGCGAGTCTCTCCAATCTACGCACAAAGGGGCGGTGGATGTGTCCGTAGACAACGGTAGCACTTCGCAATCGGCCATAAACGGTCAGCAAGTCATCGTCAGAGGCGTGTGCCAATGGTGCTCGCCAGAGGTCGTCGGGGCTTGCATGGACGACTGCGATGCCGTGGCTGGCCCATTGCATCGGTAAACGGCGCAACCAAGTGACGCGGTTGTCGCCGAGTAATTCGCGAGTCGCCGGAGCGATGTCGTTGAAGAGCACTCGCCGTAGACCCTGTTTCGCAGGGGCTTTCAACTCCAGTTCCGCTAGAAGCTCCGGCCGCCACAGCATCTCGTCCGTATTGCCGCATACCCCAGGCCAACCGAATTCCCGGATGATGTCAACCACTTGAGCTGGCCGAGCACCGTTCGCAACCAGGTCACCGCCATGAACGACCAAATCCGCTCCAATGGTTTTGAGATCAGCGACGACGGCTTCCAACGCCGTCAGATTCCCGTGAATGTCGGATAAGACTGCTACGCGCATAGTCGTGATTGAGTCCGCTATGAGAGTTCGAGGTCGAGCATCCAGTAGCCGTCATGCATCAGACGACCGATCTCACGCAATTCCAACGGCGACCCCATTCTGGGAGAGGCAAATACGAGCGTGTGATACTCGCCCCGCTCTCCGCACGCATCCACGCCCAGCGACTCGAAAGTTGATAGCATCTCTTCGCAAAGTTTCTTGCCTAGCCAGCGATCATCGAGCAAGGTCGCCTTGGTCGTGACAATCTGAGCTTGAGCGCCGGTTCCAAGAAACTCTCGGAGCAATTGGGCTGTCTGCTCACCCCAGAGGGGCTCGACCGCT
>QIAN01000272.1 GCA_003225005.1 Acidobacteriota bacterium
GCAAACACACCGTGCTCGTGTGTGCAGCTTGCTCACTCGCGCTTCCGATACAACACTAAGACTTCCCGGTATTGATCGTTACAAGATTTCGCTGATTGCTCAGCTAGCTCAGGGGTTCGTTTTTCCGCGACTACCGTGACATTTTCGAGACAGCGGATCGTTCACGTTCCGATCAGGAAGCCACCGCACGCAGCCTTGTATCTCCGTTCCAAGTGCTGTCGCAGACAGCGTCTCGCATGGAATGTACGTGCTTTAACGGCGGACACGGTCAGACCGAGTCGTCGCGCGTGGGTGCTGTCCCCGTTCATGGCGCTCGTATGGGCCAACCTGGTTTCGAAGCGTTGGTCGGTTGTTACTCGAGCGACGCTCTATACCGTGATGCTGGTTCTCACGCTGGGATCTTTGGCCATCTACGGAGCCGTTGCCTTGGGACTTTCCAGGGCGAAACCCGCTGCGGTATTCCTTCTTGTTCCCTCAGCGTCATGGTTGCTGATTGCAATAGTTGTCCCGATAGTTGGGCTACCTCTCGCAGGTTGTCACGTCGAGGCCACAGTGCATAACCGGCGTGGCCGCGGATGCGCGCGCGCTGCTGAACGAATCAGTCAAGGTCCATAGCATGACGTTAGCATCCTCGGACAACGAGCCGCATCGCCGCCGATGTTACATGCTCTGCGATAAATAGACGACAACTCCCACTCCAAGAGCCGGTTTGCGTGTGGACGTTGCCTCTAGCTTTTCTCGGTCCTTATTGCGGTTAAGCAATGTTTCGGTGCATGTGCCTCGGCTAAAATCCGTTGCGGACGCACGTGCTTCAGCCTGTCCCCTGACCTGACACTACGCTTCCAAGAAAAATCTCCGTTAGAGGTCTTTCAAAAGGAGTCGTGTGCGTTCTGCCCGCCCGGCAAGCAGCTTCAAGTACTTTGCCGTGGGCCTGTGATTAAGCTTAACCAGGTTGTCCCGAATTCCGATTCACCAGGGCTTTGTTGCTGGACCGTTTCCTGCGGCCTCTTTACGCCAACGAAGAGGCTGTTTCCATCCTCTGTTATCCGAAAAGTACGCGAAGAAATAAACGCCTTGGCCATTTTCTTGTGTACAGGATCGACTCGCTGCTTTCCAAGCAATTCGAAACGAAAATTCATCGACTACGCCCACATTGACTTGCCTTTGAGCACAGCCTAACATGCCTCGACAAGAGCAGTTTCCCAGCAATGATTGGCCAGACCATCTCGCACTACCGCATCCTTGAGCACCTCGGTAGCGGCGACATGGGCGTCGTCTATAAGGCCGAGGACACACGGCTGCACCGCATGGTCGCGCTAAAATTCCTTCCAGTGGAAATGGCGCAGGATCGCCGGGCTCTTGAACGCTTCCAGCGCGAGGCGGAATCCGCATCGGCGCTCAATCACCCAAACATCTGCACCATTTATGACATCGGTGAAGAGAACGGCCAAGCGTACATCGTGATGGAGTTCCTGGACGGAAAGACGCTCAAACACCGCCTCGCCGGCCGTCCAATGGAGCTGGACCCGCTGCTCGACCTCGGCATCCAGGTCGCTGACGCACTTGACGCCGCACACGCTCAAGGCATCATCCACCGGGACATGAAACCCTCGAACATCTTCGTCACCAAGCGCGGCCACGCCAAGATTCTAGACTTCGGGCTGGCAAAAGTGATACGGGTGGGCAGCCGCGTGACAGAAGCGGCTGCGATCTACGCCGAGGCAACCACGATCAGTGAAGAGCACTTGACCAGCTCGGGGACGATGGTAGGTACAGTTGCCTACATGTCGCCGGAGCAAGTGCGGGCGAAGGAAGTGGATGTGCGAACCGACCTTTTTTCGTTTGGGGCGGTGCTCTATGAGATGGCAACTGGCGCGTTGCCTTTCCGAGGGGAAAGTTCAGGGGTCATCTTCAGCGCCATTCTGGAACGCGACCCAGTTCCTGCGGTGCGGTTGAATCCCGACCTTCCACCGAAGCTGGAAGAGATCATTGACAAGACGCTCGAGAAGAATCCGAACCTGCGCTACCAACACGCTGCCGACCTGCGCTCAGACTTGCAGCGTCTGCAGCGTGATTCCGAACCCGGTCGCCGGGCCGCAAAGCCCGGTACGAACGAGACATCCATCCCGACGGCGACAACATTCTCGAAGGCGGTGAACGTTGTTTCGGCCGGATCTGATACAGGAATCAATATCGGTCCGACTGCCATTACCGGAGCAGGGCAGCCCGCGAATTGGACGAGCAGTTCCGCGCTCGTAGCCGTCGCGAGGCGACACAAATGGGGAGCTATAGGTGTTGCGACGGCGGGGCTGATTGTTTTGGCTGCAGCCGGGTTGGGCGTTTACTCGCTACTGCATCGTACAAGTCCCGGTCATTTCCAGAATTTTTCTATCACGCAGATCACCAATTCGGGGCAGGCAGCACTCACGGCGATTTCGCCGGATGGCAGATACTTGATGACGGTGATCAACAACAAAGGACTGCAAGCCCTGTGGCTACACAACCTTCCGACTAGCAGCGACACGCAAGTGATTTCGCCATCTCCAGCTTCCTACAAGAGCCTCGCGTTTTCGCCAGACGGAAATTATCTTTATTTTATCAAAGCGGTGGATGCAACAAATACGAACTTCGATCTCTTGCGGGCGCCGCTGCTTGGGGGCGCTCCCCAAATAATAGTCCGGGGCATTGACAGCGACATCGCGTTCTCTCCCGATGGGCGGCGCATCGCCTTCGCTCGAACAAATGATCCGGAGCCAGGCAAGTACAGGTTGATGACATGCAATCTGAATGGCGGCGACGAGCAAGTTCTGAATGCCGTTGCGCCAGCTTCTGATGCCCCTGCGTTCATCGCTTGGTCCCCGCGAGACGCGCAACTGGCGTACCGATTGTTCAAGCCGGACCAGGCTCTCGGAGGAATCGCCTTGTTCGATATCGAGACCAAGAAAATAAACAGATTCGCCACCTTCGATGACAAGCTCACTCTGGACTTCAAGTGGCTCCCCGATGGACGTGAACTCCTGGCGTTATATTCGCGAAAGGGACCATACTACTTTCAGAGGTCACAGATCGGACTCGTTGCCGAGGGCACCAAACAGCTCCAGCCGATCACTCGGGATACCAATGGTTATGCGACTTTGACTCTCTCTGCCGACGGAAAAACTCTGGCGACTGTCCAGACCAAGACCACGCAGAATCTATACGTCCTTCCAGCCGCAGGTAGCCCGTCGCCGACGGCGAATCCATTACTTCCTCACGGACAGATTGTTTACGGGTTCGATTGGGCCGCCGACGGGAACTTGGTTTTCAGTGATTTT
>QIAN01000028.1 GCA_003225005.1 Acidobacteriota bacterium
AGACTGCGCTCTACCCATCCCGACTCTTGGGATAAATCTGAAGAAAACTCCAGCGGATTCGATTCCGGTCGATCTTAGGCCTAGGGTTCTAATGGCCCTCACACTAAGTGAAGGCCTCTTCTTCTCGAAACGGATTATAAGGAGATCCCAAATTGGAGAACATCATCGCCCGCTCGTCCGGTTAACGGGAGCCTCAGGCTTCATCGGAAGCCGCCTCCTCAAGGCGCGGAATAAGGTGGGTTAGCCCTTCGCTCGCTCGCTCGACGACCTGATTGTCCCAGACCACGAGTTGCTCCTCGCTTGGGAGTTGTCACAACTGATTGCCCAGATTCGCGGTTCACTGGCGCCCAAAATGGTTGGGGTACACACCGCGGTACTACCTGGTCCACCACCTGGGTTCTCCTCGCTCCGGAACCTGCCAAGTGCTGTGTTCTCCTCCAGAATCGCCCCTCTCTTCATGGCCACGGTCCTCCTTCGTCGCTATCACCGCGACGTGAGCTCCCCCAATTCCAACTGGCTGAGTTTTTCGAGGGCAGGAGCGAATCCAAGAGCAACTGTCTCATTGAATTCTCATGTAAATGGCGGTAGAGTCGCTGGTATCTTGGCACGCGGCCGCCCCGGAGGCCAGAGATGATTTCTCCGAAACCTGCAAATGAGAAACACAGACTGGCGACCCTACGCGGCTATGAGATCCTCGATACGGAACCGGAAGCGGCCTTCGACGATCTCACATCATTAGCTTCCTACATATGCCAAACTCCGATCGCACTGATTAGCCTCATCGATGCTGAGAGGCAATGGTTCAAATCGAAGGTGGGTGTTTCAGTGACCGAGACCTCGCGCGACGTTGCCTTTTGCGCCTCGGCAATTCTCCAGTCAGATGTTTTCATCGTGCCTGATGCCAGTCAAGACGAGAGGTTTTCGGAGAATCCTTTGGTCGTTTCTGAACCTAAAATCCGCTTTTATGCGGGCGCAACTTTGATGACCGATGGTCAGGCGCTTGGAACCTTGTGCGTGATTGACCAGGTGCCCCGGACGCTGAGCCCGGAGCAGTTGGAAGCACTCCGAGCTTTGAGCCGCCAGGCGCTGGCGCAACTTGAGCTTCGGCGTAACCTCAAGAGGCTGGGACAATCTCTAGCAGCGCGTGATCGAGCAGAGGCCGAAAAAGAGCATACGCTTCAAGAACTGAAGGCGGCACTGGCGAACATCCGCACCTTAGAGGGACTGCTGCCAGTCTGTCTGTCTTGCAAAAAGATACAGGATCAAAGGGGCACTTGGCAGCCCTTCGAGTATTACGTGAGAACGCACTCGGAAGCGAAAGTCGCTCACAGAATCTGCCCTGATTGTTCCAAGGCGATCTCAGCGTGAGTGCAGCGTGCTAGCTCGAGCTTTTAACTCGCCGTGCTTTGAATGGTAGTTGAGCCGTCTTAACCCGGCGGATTTGTCGCGGATCGTGTATGGTTGGCAAAGTCATCTCCCACTACCGCGTCGAGGAACTTCTGGGCGGAGGCGGCATGGGAGTGGTGTACCGAGCCCAGGACCTAAGGCTGGGCCGAAACGTAGCGGTCAAGTTCCTCCCTCCGGCGCTGGTCAGCGATCCTCAGGTCCTGGAGCGATTTCAGCGCGAGGCGCGAGCCTCCTCTGCCCTCAACCATCCCAACATTTGTACCATCCACGAAATTGACGAATCGGAAGGCCATCCCTTCATCGTGATGGAGTTCCTCGAAGGTCAGACTCTCAAGCACCTCATCACAGGTAAGCCACTGCCCAGCACTCAGATTCTTGACATCACCATCCAGATTGCTGACGCTCTGGACGCCGCCCACGAGTCTGGCATCATCCATCGCGACCTGAAGCCGGCCAATATTTTCCTCACCCGGCGTGGCCAGACAAAAGTGCTGGATTTCGGCTTAGCCAAGCTGGTTCCTAGTCCGCACCGGGTCGCGGAAGGGGTGGGAATTTCCACTCTCCAGACCCTAACTGCGGAACAGCATTTAACGAGTACGGGTACCGCACTCGGCACGGTGGCCTACATGTCACCCGAGCAGGCTCGTGGCGAAGAGCTTGACCTGCGCAGCGATCTGTTTTCCCTCGGTGCTGTGTTGTATGAAATGGCCACCGGCCGATTAGCTTTCGGGATGGGAACCACTGCTGTGGTCTTCGAGGCCATCCTCAATCGCACGCCCGTCCCGGTTGCCCGTCTCAATCCTGATCTCCTCCCAGACGTGGGCTGGATCGTTGCCAAGTTACTGGAAAAAGACCGCCGTTTGCGTTACCAGTCCGCTGCCGAACTTCGCGCCGACCTAAGACGGATTAAGCGGGATAGCGAATCATCCGGGGTTCCCGCTCTGACACTGCCGGAACGGCCCAAGTCTCGCTGGCGCTCTCCCACAATCATTGCGGCGGCGAGCTGCGCCCTGCTCGTGGTGCTTCTGGCCCTGGCTCCGCGCAACTGGCGCGAGCGCCTGTCGAACCTATTCGCCCCCCCGCGAATTCACTCTGTCGCCGTACTGCCCTTTGTGAATGTCAGTGCTGACCCTAACATCGAGTACCTAGCCGATGGCCTAACCGAAGGAATCATCAGCAGCCTTTCCCGACTTCCCGAGCTGCGGGTCATGGCTCGCAGCACCGTGTTCAGCTACAAAGGCCGGGAATTCAGCGCCCAAAAAGTGGGCAAGGAGCTTAGTGTCGACGCTGTGCTGTTGGGACGCATCGCCCAGCGTGGGGATACCCTGACGATTCAAACTGACCTGGTCAGCGTTGCCTATGGTTCGGAATTGTGGGGCGGACAATACAATCGCAAGGTCGCTGATCTCCTCAGCGTTCAGGAAGACATCTCGAAGGAGATTTACGACAACTTGCGACCCAAACTGACCGGCCAGGAGACCCCTCAACTAACCAAGCACTACACCGAGAACCCAGAGGCTTATCAGCTCTACCTTCAGGGTCTCTATTACTGGAACAAGTGGACCGAAAGAGGCTTTACCAGGGCCATTGATTATTTCAAGCAAGCGGTTGAGAGAGATCCAAAGTACGCTCTGGCCTATGCGGGTCTTGCTGATGCCTATAATTTCCTGGGTAATTCTGGCTACGCTGCCTCTAAGGAAGTTCGCCAAGAGGCTAAGTCGGCAGCCATGCATGCTCTCGAGATCGATGACATGCTGCCTGAGGCGCATGTCGCCCTCGCGCTTGTTCGGGAAGCTTACGACTGGGATTGGCCAGGCGCGGAAACTGAATTCAAACGGGCCATTCAGCTTGATCCCAATTCCGCCACCGCTCACCAGTGGTACGGCGATCTTCTGATCAGGTTGGGCCGGCTGGAAGAAGCCAAAGCTGAACTGAAGAAGGCCAAAGCCCTCGATCCCCTTTCCCAGCCCATCAATAGCAGCGTCGGATTGCAGCTCTATTTTGCGCGGCAATACGATCCCGCTATACAACAATTTAAACAGACGCTCGATCTGGACCCGAACTTTGTACCCGCACAGCATGCGCTTGAGGCGGCCTATGCTCAAAACGGGATGTACAGGGAGGCCGTTGGCGAGCGGCAAAAGGTTCTGACTCTTTCGGGGAATCCCGACCTGGCGGCCGCCATCGGCGAGGACTACCGCAAATCGGGGTACGCGGGAGTGTTACAAAGCTCACTGGAAGGGTTAAAGGAAGTCTCCAAACAGCGCTACGTCTCTCCTTACAACATCGCGCAGATCCACGCCCGATTGCAGGAAAAAGATCAAGCCCTGGCTTGGCTGGAGCAGGCCTTCAGCGAGCGTGATAGCCAGCTGACGTACGTGAAAGTTGATCCTGCCTTCGACGAGATTCGCTCCGATCCGCACTTCCAGCAACTCCTCGAGCGTCTCGCTTTGCCCCAGTGAGCTTTCTCACCGCAGAGGATACCCCGGTTCCCCCGGCAAACGACCGTCCACCCGAATTACCTTGGTTCCCGGCCGCACTTCGCGCACGTCGGTAAGCGCGATCGCACCGGGAATGGCGCTCGCCAGTTCATTGGCCATATCATTGGAGTAGACCACCTTGGGAGCAGTGGCCGACTCGGCGCGGAAGATTTTTGCAATCCAGTACTGTTTGAACTGTGACTCCGACATCTGGTAGATGGTCTTCAGCACCACGTTGCGCTCTCGCGCCACCGGCGCACGAATCAGCAAAACTACCGGAATGTTGGCGTTCCAGTATTGCCGCTCGCCCAGGAAGACTTTGCGAACTTCGGCCAGCGTCAAATTGTTCACCGGCGTGTCGGGGTGCACCACGATCGCGACATCGCCGTCATGGCTCTGTGCCGCCATGACCGCGCAGCTCAGGCAGATCCAGCCCAGGAGCAGGATTCCGCACGCGGGTTTTGAACATGCCCTCATAGCGCACTTAGAAGGTGAACGCAGTCTGGAAAAAAGCGCCGCCGACACGAGGTTTCCCTGCCCCTTGACGAAAGTTTCGATACTCGCCCTTGAATGCAGCGTAGTTCGTAATATCGTATCTCACCCCAACGAGCGAACCGACCAGGTCGACCACGCTTGCCGTCCCCGTGATATCCCACACCGGCTCCACGCCTGGCCTATGAATATACTCGAAGCGATAATAAGGCTTCCATTTGTCTTCCTGCCAGGGAAGCCGGTACGCCAATTGCACATAGTAGCTCGTGGTATTAAATGTCTCGGACGTTTGCAAATCCCGGTGATGAACATTGGCGTACTCTGCGAGAAGTTCCGGGCGTTGCTTGTTCCACACCACGTACGCCGAGGCGATCCACTCATCGAAGTTCGTCCCGGGGTTCGGCGTAAGCTTGTCACGATAATATGAGCCACCCACTTCCAGCCCGTAGACCCGGGTCGGTCGGGCAAACAGATTGGCTACCCACGCCCGGTTGTCATTGACATCGCCGCTGTCTCCGGCCCTGCTGAACATCGAGTTACGACCGTTGCCTATTCCCAGGTTGTAGCCCAGCCCCAGGGCCCCCGACGGGATGTTCCCTTCGGCTTGTAAGCCCACGAAATGGACAGGAATGAATGTTCCCCCAAACTTGACCATTTGCGGACGGGCGATGGTCGTCTGCAGCCAGGCCCCATGATGGAAAGCCGTGTTCCAATACCCAATCGGGGTGTGGTATTTGCCAAACGACATCTTGAAGTAGTCGTTGTAGTCATAGCGAATAATCGTGCGCTCGACATTTACCTCATACGTGTTGGGCTGCGCTGTGAAGCTGACTTCACCGAAATAGCTGACTTTCTGGGACAGTGGCGAAGCAAGGTGCAGCACGAATTGCCCCAGATCGAAACCGCTTACCGAACCTTTTTGGTCCGTTGCCGAAAAGTCTACGTCGCCGAAACCCCTGATTTGGAGCGAAGGATAATGGATTTGCGCCTCCCGCTCTTCCGTCGCACTTCCCATGTGCTCGGAGTGAGAAGCTGGTGCCGGACTGGCGCCAGCCTCCACCAATTTGATACCGGCTCCGGTCTGCGAACTTGAGTCAGCGGGTGGAGTTGTCGTAGCCTGTTTGCGTTCATGGTCTTCCAGTTCGGCGATCCGTTTCTCCAACTGTTCGACACGGTCGAGCAGACCTTGGATAGATGGTTCAGGTTCGGCGGATTGGGGCGGAGACTGGGCCAACAATGGGCTAGTAACCAACGAGACCAAGAGAAGCGGAAGCAATCGAGAGAGCATGGTGTGACTCCTCAAAAGGGTTGGTTGGGACCGACTTTCTCTGCATTAGAAAGGACCCGACAAAGTCGCCCGCTAGTCTAGTCCGCTGGATGTCTTTCTCAAAGCACGGATTCCAGACCAGTACACATCACCAGTCTTGCTGATCCACCGCTTCGGCTGCTCCTCGGCAGCGATGCCCTCCGGTTCGTTCAAGAACATGAAGTCGCGAAGTTGGACTCTGACCGGAAATGGAAGGACCTGAGTATGTTCACGGACTTCACGCAAACCGAATAACCGGAAACTGGCGTGGAAGAGTGGCGTCGACGTTGTTTCGCGGATCGCTTCCTATAGCAATCCAGCATCTTTAGAGAACAAGTGAACGAGAGAGAGTATGGGTTCGTTCGAAGGTAAAATAGTTCGAATCACTGGAGCCCGTACAGGCATTGGTCTCGCAGCCACCCTTCAGTTTGCCGCACGTGGAGTACAGGTCGTCGTCACGGTACGCCGCTCGGAGCCGCTGCAGCCTTTCGCACAGAAGCACACAGCAAGATCGATTTCATAGTGGCGGACTCGGCGCATGCAGAGGATGCATCCAGAACTGTGGCCACACCGAGCTCGTCTGCGACATCGATCCCAACCTCACCAACGTGCTCATTGGCGAAGACTGGACCATCTGGCGCATCGATTTCAGCCGCGCCTTCCTCCCCAGCAAGGACCTGCGCGAGCCGAGCTACTAGGTCGGGTTAGTGCGCATGGGGAATTGTGAGGACACGATTTACAGTACATAGTGCAGGCCTACAAGTGGTATCTGATGGCAAGCGGTCAAGTTTTGCAAACCAGCCAGGCAGTGAGCCGGGCAATGACGACGGAGCAACTGCTCCGCGCCGAGCCAATGGCCGCCGATTGGCCGAGTAAAGCACAGAAGACTCCTGCGGCTTCGATTGGAGAAGTCAGGGATCGTTCGAAGAGAATGGGGATTGCAGCAGCTTTCGACTAGGTCTGAGCGCGAGAAGCGCGCAGCAGACCAATTGTCTGGACCCGACTCAAACTCGGACTAAGAAAATTAGGAGACGTTTTCGGTTAAATGCCCGGACCTAGCGCTGGTTGTTGAGTCCAGCCTCGTCGGGAATCATTGCTGTTTTCGAAGTCAAAATAAGTCAAAATAAGTCAAAATAGATTCCAGTTGACAGGTGGGTTTCTTGGGGCGGACAATTCCAACCGTAGGCTCGCGCATAGCCCTTTACTCCTCGTTGTTCACCGCGCAGACACGCGAACTCCTATTTAGGAGGAGGCGGCCACGAGCATCAAGGAGGTTGTGTGCAAAGTCTGCTGAACATAATCTGGTCTGATGAAGGTCAGGACATCGCAGAGTACGCGGTCATGCTAGCGGTGATCCTGGTTCTCGTGGTCGGTACGATTCGGCTCGTTGGCTCTAATGCCAATAACGCTTTTTCCGCGGTCGCTAGTTCGATTCAATAGATCCCGACGAGAGCCGAGCGAACCCTCTTCTGTAAAATCAACTCGCGCGACGCCCTGCTAGGCTGTCTTCTCATTTCATTCACATGCAGGGTGCAGAAAGCCCCTATCTAAGATGGCGATTTGTCGGTAGGAGTCTCGGGAGTGGAAGATGATTGGGGAGGGATCTCCCATGCGAATCTCGAAAAATACCGCGACATGGGCTCGCCGTATTCCATCATTGATCGGCTGTGAAGAAAGAGGGGGTCATGGCGAAGATTGCCAAGGTCATATCTCGGAATGCCACGGAGATTGAGGGCCGATGGAAGAAATTAAGTTAAGTTCAAGAACATTCTCGGCGCGAAGAGGAGTTCGCGTCGGGAAAACTTTTGACAGTCCATCCCCGAGAGAGTTGGCGTTTGTGAGCGATTGGTAGCAATTGCTATCGCATTGAAACCGTGCCTCTTATGGACTTGTTGTTTAGAAATGTTAGCCGCCGCCAGCGTTCGCTCGCTCATGGAAATTGTTCGAAGTGAAACCTGGGAGCGGAGCGGCCCTTTAACGCAGGCGGTCGACCCCTCCGTCGCCGCCGTTCCCAAGACAATACTCCATTTGGAGTTCGAGCGACTGCTCATGGTTGGTTTTCTAGGTCCTTGGAATTTCTGGGTCCTTGGAATCGATCACTTGTCGTTTCGCAGAAGGACATGTCCCAAAGGAACATGTTCCGCCGTCGTCGGCAATGAGATTGTTGATGTAATCCCTCTAGCTGGTTAACGGGCACCGACGAGGATGGATGGCTTTTCACATCGCGTGCTGGCTTTTGGTCTCAGCGGATATGAACCTTCGAAATCTAGGCCGCTATTCCTCCGCAGTCCATACTCATTAGGGTATTGCCGAATCAATAACGGAAGACTGAAGCGTTATCGCTTTCTAGGGATCGTCATGAGTGGACGCTTTCTCGCTCCTCGTGCCGCAAAAGGTCTCTGGGCAACCAACCTAGGGCTGGCTCTTCTGTGTCTTGCGACTATGGCGGGTTGCCAAGGGTTCAGTTCCAGTAAGTCCTCGCTTCGGCAACAGTCTGGGGCCTTGGCCATGAGCGGCGCTAGCCTGGACTTCGGCAATGTCGATGCGGGCACGAGCAAGACGCTGACTGCAACTGCTTCGAATACCGGGACAGATTCCGTTACCATCACCAGCGCTTCCATCTCCAGTAAGTATTTCTCGCTGAGTGCGCCAAGTCTTCCGGCTGTGGTTGGCGCTGGCCAGAGTTCCACGATTAGTTTCGTCTTTAGTCCGAACGCTGCTGGCGCATTCAGCGCCACGGTTTCGATTACCAGCAACGCCTCCAACAGCTCCGCCTTACTCTCGCTTTCAGGGACGGGAGTAGCGAACGGTCAACTCGCGGCGAATCCGACCAGCGAGAGTTTTGGAACCGTGCGGGTCCAAAGCAATCAAAAATTGTGGGAGACGGTGAAGAACACTGGTGGTACGACTGTGACGATTTCCCAGGTTGGAATCAGTGGCGCAGGTTTCACGCTGAGCGGCATTTCTACCCCGGTGACGCTCACGGCGGGACAGGCCGCGAGCTTTAGCGTGACTTTTGCGCCGCAATCGGCCGGCAGCGCCAGCGGAAGCGTCACGGTTTCGTCGAATGGGTCCAACCCGACCCTAACCATTCCGCTTTCAGGTACGGGGGCCACGGCGGCTGGACAGTTGACTGCGACCCCAGCTCCCATCGCTGTGGGGAACGTGGTCGCGGGAACAAGCGGAACAGTCTCTGGAAGTCTGAATGCGAGCGGTTCGAACGTAACGGTCACGGCTGCCAGCACGAACAACTCGCGGTTCACAATAAGCGGCTTGTCGTTGCCGGTGATCATTCCGTCGGGACAGAGTGCGGCGTTTAAGGTGACATTCAGTCCACAAGTCGCGGGTGCGGATGGCGCAACTCTCACATTTACCAGCAATGCCCAGCCTTCCACAACGACTGATACGGCTACCGGCACGGGCACTCCGGGTCACACTCATACAGTCACCTTGTCGTGGAGTGCCAGCACCTCGCCTAACATTTCGGGATACAACGTCTACCGCGCGGTTTACGTAAGTTCCTGCGGCGCATACTCGAAGATCAACGGCTCCGCGCTGGATACAGTCACGACCTATTCGGACTTCTCGGTGATCGACGGCACAAACTACTGTTATGCCACCACCGCTGTGAACTCCAGCAATGAAGAAAGCGGTTACTCGAACATCGTTTCAGACGTCCGGATTCCGGCTCCGTAGGCGACTGCGCTCCACCCACTCGATTTCAGAGCGCGAACGATTTCTCAGTCAGTGACTGCTCCGAGACTCTAGGGGACAAGCCACAACTGTAGAGTTGTTCTTGCGCGATCCCTAAGGATGCGCTTTCCGGCGTATGCAGACAATCGCGAATTACCGCTCAAGAGCTCATCCGGTTCAAGGTTTCACGAATCTCGTCTGCAGCGGGAAAATTTGGACTGATTTGTAGAGTACGCTGCAAGTGTTTTCTCGCGGCTGCCGTATTCTTCTGCTTCTGATAAATTCCAATATGGTACCGGTACGTGGCATTGTTGGGCGCCTTCTGCACGGCTTCTTGCAGTAGACGCGGCCATGTCGTAATGAGCCTTTTGGTAATAAGCCCACGCCAAGGTGTCCGCTGTACTCGGTGAATCCGGCATCCTTTGGCGCGCAATCCGCGCCAGATAAAGCGCCTCGTCGGTACTCTCCCTATTTTCCAGCATAAGGTAGGCCAGAGTGTTCGCCGCTGCACCCAAGTCAGGTTTGACTTGCAGAGCTTTTCGATACCCATCCTCGGCCCGTTGTGGTCTTCCATAAAGCTCTTCCATGGTTCCTGCGAAGAAGTATGCCGTTACATTTCTTGGGTGACTGGCAATTAAGGTTATAGGCGGTCGAAAGAGACCGAACGGCCTTCTGCAGCGAACTTTCATCTTCGGCCAGATCTTTATTGGCCACTTGCAACCCTCCAATCAGGGCATACACGGAGTCGTTGGTCGGAATTTTCGCGGCCTGCGCCCGTGCCCGCTCGAGGGCCTTGACCTTCTGATTTTGTGGCATCAGGATACTGACTAGCCCAGTTAAAGGCTCGAAATAACTTGGGCCCCGATCGGGAGCTTGCTCGTAGTATTTCCGTGACTCCTCATCTTTACCTTGTGTCGCGTACCCTTCATGACGGTTCTCCTCTCCTTGGTCTGGGAGAACTCACATTCCAGGCGGTCCAGTTTTCGGGGGGTTACGTCAAATGACGGGTTGTTTCTTAACTATCGGAGGTCAGCTGCAAGACATATTTATGGGTCGTTTGAAAAAGCAAAACGATAGACAATCCAGCGCCCAATCCAAGCAGAAACCAAGCCAACAGGTTGAGGTGGCTGCAACCGGCCCAAGCTGTACGCACAATTTGCCGGATCACATAAGAGCGTACGAGTAACGCCGAGAATGGAGACCCAAACCACGCTTTGTTGCAAGTGAACGTTCCGTGATACCCTCGCATTCTCTTGTTAGGCCACGTAGTGTGCTCGGGCTTCCTCGCTACCGTGACGAGGAGCGAAATTTCCGTATGCTTGATAAAGGCAAAAAGTCATGACTGCTTTTGCGGGCAAAACACTTCAGTTTGGGGTGGTGCCGACAGAAACCAAAAAGTCCATGACCGGTCTCGATCTTTTGACGGGCATCAAGAACGGAACCCTTCCCGCGCCGCCCATCCAACAAGTATTGGACTTTCGCATCTCGCGATTGAAGCGCGGACATACAGTTTTCGCTGGCGTCCCCAAGTATGAGTTTTACAATCCGCTCGGTTCTGTTCACGGAGGCTATATCGCTGCTCTGCTCGATTCGTGCATGGCATGTGCCGTGCATTCTACGCTTGAGGTCGGATACAACTATGCGACGATAGAAGTCAAGATCAACTATGTGAGACAAATTACAGCTGACACTGGAGAGGTACATGCCGAGGGGAAGGTCATCCACTTAGGAAAGCGTATCGCCACTGCGGAAGGTAGACTTCTTGATTCCGCTGGTAAGCTGTACGCCCACGGAACAACAACATGTTTGATCTTCGCCCTGTAGACGTTCGCCGAGAAATGCTGCGAGACTTATGAGCTCATCCCGCATAGCCCAGAACCGCTTTGAGCTCCAAGAATTCTTCCATTCCAGCTTCTCCCCACTCTCTGCCGTTGCCCGACTGTTTGTAACCGCCAAAGCAAGCACCGAAGTCGACACGAGCACCGTTGATGTGGACATTGCCCGCACGGATCTGTTTAGCTAACCGCCGGGCCCGTTCCAGATCGCCCGAGCTGATGAAGCCTGCAAGACCGTAGGGAGAGTCGTTCGCGATCGCGATGGCATCCGCCTCTTCGTCATAGGGAATGATGCACAGAACGGGACCGAAGATCTCCTCGCGGGCAATGATCATGTCGTTCCGCACGCCAGCGAATACTGTTGGCCTTGCATAAAAACCCTTTCGGAGGCCCTCTGGTCGGCCTGTGCCACCAGCAACCAAGGTAGCTCCCTCTTCGATCCCGCGTTGGATCAAACGCTGAACTCTCTCAAACTGTGCTTCACTCACAAGAGGGCCGACGCTGGCATCGTCGCTGTGGGGATCGCCGACTCTTGCAGCTTCAGCCTCTTGTTTCGCGACCGCACTGGCTTCCGCCATTCTCGACCGCTGAACCAGCATGCGAGTTGGCGCATTGCAGGATTGCCCGGCATTACGGAAGCATGCTTGCACGCCTTCCCGCACCGCTTTTTCCAAGTCGGCATCCTCCAAGATAATGTTCGCCGACTTACCGCCCAGTTCCTGAGTAACCCGCTTCACAGTGGGTGCGGCCGCCTTAGCCACAGCGATGCCAGACCGTGTCGAGCCCGTGAATGAAACCATGGCAATGTCAGGGTTGGAAGCAATGGCGGCTCCAACCCCAGGACCATCTCCATTTACGAGATTGAAGACTCCTGGTGGAACGCCGGCCTCATCGATAATTTGCGCGAAAAGATGAGCCGATAAGGGCGCCAATTCACTTGGCTTCAGGACTATCGTGCAACCTGCCGCCAGCGCTGGCGCCGCCTTGCAGGTAATCTGGTTCATCGGCCAGTTCCAGGGGGTGATGAGCCCGCAGACTCCAATTGCTTCTTTTCGCATCAGAGTTGAACCTTGTACCTCATCAAACTTGAAGTTTTCTAAAACCCTCACGGCTTCTGACAAGTGGGCCAGCCCGGCCGGCACCTGCGCCTTTCGAGACAGGGAAATGGGAGCGCCCATCTCGCAAGTAATCCGTTCCGCCATCTCCTCGCCCCTTGCCTTGTAAACCTCGATAATCCTGCGCAAGAGCGCCAATCGCTCCGCCCGACTGGTCTCCGAGTAGGACGCGAATGCTCGCTTGGCTGCATCAACCGCGTCAGCAACATCGGTCGCGCCACCGAGAGAAATGGTTTCGGTCGGCTCTTCAGTTGCCGGATTGATCACCGTGAAGTCACGGGCTTCAGCAGGGTCAACCCACTTTCCATCGATATAAAATTTTCGGTAATCGGTCATATGAATTCTCTGCCTGCGATACTGAACAGGTCATCACTAGCACAATTGCAGTGTTCCCTTATTCAATTCTCGCACGAGCCGAAGTGCTCCGGCTGCACCTGATTTGGAATACTTGATCGAGATCTGCCCTCAGGAGTGGCACAAAATGGCCCTACCTAGGAGCAACGCATTTAGGATAAAAGAGTGTTCGAAGCCATGGCTGCTATTTCAGGAAATCGTTGGAAAATCCTCCGGCATATTCGATTCAACGGGAAAGTCGCAGCACTGACGATCGCTTGCATGTCGCAAGCCTTCACTGGCTGCAGCCGAGTTCCAGAATCACACGGCGAACCGCAATCGGTGCCAGCCGCGAGGGAAAACGTCATTGCTGCCGCACCCAACCCCGTTCTTCCGCCCTGTCCCAGAACGCCCTATCCTATGCTTCCGGCGTCGGCACCGGGAAGCGGTCACCACAAAGTATTTCTTTCGTGGAACGCCAGCACCTCGTCTGGCCAACCGGGCGCTACTACTGTAGGTTATTACTTGTATCGAAGCCAAAAGAAGGACACGGCGAAGAAACTGCCGAAGTGCCCGGCTTGTGAGCAGGTCAACCTTATGCCTTTGCTCAGCTCGCGCTGCGTGGATGACCTCGTAAAGGACCACACGACCTATTATTACGTAGCAATTGCTATCAACTCCGGCGGAGGCACCAGCTCCCCTACAAATGAGGCCATCGCCGAAATACCGGGGGCAGCCAAACAAAACCCAGCTCCTCCCGACGCCGCCTCCTATCCTGCGTGTCGCGCGCCGACCGTTCCAAACCAGCCGCCCGAGCCCTAGATGGATTGTCCCACGGAAGTATCATTGACTCCCGAATTCGGCTGTCGTAATGTACCGACTGCGGGGGGCCGCAGATACGCGTCTCCGTAGACCTTTCAGCATTGCTGCGAAGGAGGCTGAATGTCATTCGCGGGCGGCGCATCGGGAACGTGGACCTATTTCGAGGACAAATGGCAAGACGGCAACGTGCCGATTATGAGTCCACGTACGCATGCTGCATGGCTCTGCTCGGTGGTTTTTGATGGTGCGCGGGCGTTCGAAGGAGTTACCCCGGATCTCGAACTCCATTGTGCGCGAGTGAATGAATCGGCGAAGAAAATGTTCCTCAAGCCAATCGTCTCAACCGAGACCTGGGTCAAACTTGCACGGGAAGGCATAGCGCGATTTGGCAAGGATGCCGCGCTTTACATCCGGCCGATGTACTGGGCGGAAAAAGAAGGACCATGGGTTCAGGCCCATGATCCCGAATCCACTCGTTGGTGCCTGTGCATTTACGAGGCGCCGATGCGTCAGCCACAAGGATTCTCGGTTACGCTTTCGCCTTATCGGCGCCCGACCTTAGAAACAATGCCGGTCGACGCAAAGGCGGGATGTCTGTATCCGAACAATGCGCGCTCTCTGTTCGAGGCGCATTCACGCAAATTCGACAACGCCATTGTTTGCGACCTGCTAGGCAACGTCGCCGAACTGGCCACCTCGAATATTTTCATGGCCAAGGAAGGTGTTGTTTACACTCCCATACCCAACGGAACGTTCCTCGCGGGTATCACTCGCGAACGAGTGATAGGGCTCCTGCGCGACGACGGCGTAACCGTAATCGAGAAGGTGATGACTTACCAGGAATATGAATCGGCGGACGAGATCTTCTCCACCGGTAATTATTCTAAGGTGGTTCCCGTTACTCGAATCGGGGATCGCCGATTAGAATTTGGCCCCCTTTACACGAAAGCCAGAAAACTGTACTGGGAATTCGCGCATGGATCGTGAGTTTTTTAAGCTGGGGCGCCACGCTGCGGTTCATGATTGACAAAATCAAAGGCCGATAGATAATAGACTGGTCGGGCTTCTTGGGCTGATTCTACCCCCCCCTCCCCCAGCACGAGGAGTCATTTCCCAGCGAAAAGGTAGGAACCGTGTTGCTAGATTTCTTCGGTCTTCGAGAGCAGCCCTTCGGCGTCACACCCGACCCGCGCTATCTCTATCTCAGTTCGGGGCATCGGGATGCCCTTGCGTCCATGCATTACGGGATTGAGTCGAACTGCGGATTTGTGACTCTGATCGCTCCGCCGGGAATGGGAAAAACGACAATGCTGTTTGACATCCTGTCGAACCTCGATCAAAAAGCCAGGACCGCGTTCCTGTTTCAAAACAAGTGCACCCCGCGCGAGTTCATGCGATTCCTTTTGGCCGAACTTGGGGTACAGGACGATTCCCAAGATTTCGTTCGGATGCTCGCACAGTTCAACCGGTGTTTGTTACAAGAAGCAAGGGCCGGGAGGCGCTTTGTCATAATCATTGACGAAGCGCAAAATCTGGATGAATCTGTATTAGAGGCAATTCGGCTACTCTCCAACTTCGAAACTCCCCGCGTTAAGTTATTGCAGATTATTTTAGCTGGACAGCCGGGGCTGGCTGACAAACTCATCAAGCCATCGCTCAGCCAATTGCGGCAACGCATTACTTCAGTCAGCGGATTGAGTCCGCTCACGGCCGAAGAAACGGGCGCCCTAATCGCTCACCGCTTGCAGGTGGCGGGGTATACGGGCGGACCGTTATTCTCTCCAGAGGCTCGACATTTGATCGCTGAATTTAGCGAAGGTATTCCACGTCAGATCATCAAATACTGTTTTCATGCGCTTGGTCTCGCTCATGGGGCGCGGAAGCACTCGGTTGACGCTGCCATGGTACGGACAGCGGCCCGCCGTCTTGATATCGGCCAATTTGTTTCAGAAGTCGGAGCGAAGAGGGCAGCTAACCTCGCGACCAGCATGGAATCGAATCCGAGCCCTATTCGATCTGTTGATGACTTCGCCACAGAAGGCACAGAGTCTTCAAGCTCGACTGTCGCTTCCCACAATGCTTCCCAGCAGGACTTGACCCCCGAAGAAGCCATCATATACATGCGGAATTTAGTCCGGCGCTTGCATAGCCGCCGCGGTGGGCTGGGTCGTCCCGATCGGCAGTCACTCTAGATCCCTCCCGTTCGCTACGACGTGAAATTCGGCTTCGTGACACGGTGTCCCCAACGAAATACACCTGCCTCCAACAGACTTTCCCATTCGACGCCTATTATTGTCATCACGCCTGTCCAAATTAGGATTTCGATTTGTGGAAGAAAAGAGGCCGAGCATTTGGTAGCTTGAGGTTGGGTTCACGGAAGAACCAATCACAAACCTACTAAGGGATCGCGCAATAACAACTCTACAGTTGTGGCTTGATGGTGTAATTCCACTGGGGCAGAGTTTGGTGGTGCTGCAATCGAAGGGAAGCAATTTGATCGCGTGTGGGCTTGAGACCGCAAGGATAGAAACGGCGGTCGAGGTAGGCGGTGACCTGAAGTCCGGTTTGGGTTTGTGTGATACGGGGGTAGTTGAGGATCCTCTGGTAGGAATCTAGCGGTTCGCCGGCCCAGTTGCGCGAGACTTCGGAGAAGAGGCGATGCTCGATGGGATTCCACTTGGAAGCACCGGTGGGATAGTGAGCCATGGTGACGGCCAGGGCAAAGGAGTTGGCCAGTTGGGACTGGAGCTCGGTTTTCCAGGCGTAACAGCGGCAACTGTTGCTGCCCCCGGTATCGGCCAGAATGAGCAGTTGGCGGGAACCGCGATAGCGGGTGGAACCTTCCTGGCGCCACCAATGAGCGATGGCATGAGCGGCGAAGGTGGGGGTGTCGTGGGAAACGCCGACCACCAGAGCACCGCGATTTTCCGTGACATCGTAAATCCCGTAAGGAATGGCGACCCCGATGGAATCGGTGCGGAAGTCGTGATCGTAAAGACGACGCGGGGCAGATTCCCAACGACAGCCAGGATTTTTGAAATTGCCGACGAGTTCGCGTTTCTTGCTGTCCACGCTGACGATGGGCAGATGACGGCGCTGGAAACGGTAGCGCAACTCGGCGAGATATTCGAACTGTAGGTTGCGGTTGGGACTCGAACTGGTGGAGATCTGCTTTTGATTGACGCGCAAGGAATAGCCCATATCATGGAGCAGGCGGGCGACGTATTAGGGGAGACGGCAATGCCGAGTTTGGCCAGCTCTTCCGCGATGGTGGTGGTAGTACGGCGAGACCAGCGTAAACCAGTCATGGGATCGCCCGCGGTATCGTGTTCGAGCAGGCAATGGAGAACCGCGATTATGTCGGGCGTTTTTTTTCCGCCGGAGTACGACCCCCGCCGGTGCGGCGAGATCGGCCGCTGACCACATTCTGATCCAGCAGTTGCTGCCGACCGCGGGCCACGGTATGTACGTCCAAGCCCAGGAAATCGCCGAGCAGAGTGTCGCCGCCGTGGCCCAGGCGGATGGATTCCAGCCCGGCAAACAATCGGCGCTGTTGTTCATCGAGCAGGCCATAGAACAAAAGGATGGCAGTCTTGAGTTCATCGGGAGAAGCCTGGAGGTCGGCGGAATGGACGGCCACCGGGACGGCCTGAGCGCTGCACCGGGCGAGCATCTGTTTGCGGCGTGGCATGGACTCGATGGCGGTATAGAGAAACTGGCCCTCGACCTCCATTCGTGCCAAGCGCTGTTGCTCGACCAGATGGCGGAGAGGCTGCTGCACTTCGGCGTGCAGGGCGTCGGCCAATTCCTGGGCATAGTAGCCCTGGGGCGACTGGTTCACGAAAATTTCCACGGTGGCCAGCAGGGTGCCGTGGCGGGAGAACCAGACACCTTCCTGCGACCACAGTCCGCGATCGTCGAAGCGAGCGATTTCGGGCAGGGTGTAGAAGCGGCCGCGATGGGTGTAGCTGGCGAGATATTGAAGCGGCTTCAGTTTACGAAAGACAGTGAGATCGGTGTCTGTGCCGAGAACGCGTTTCAGCTCGGGCAGATCGGCGATCTTGCTACGGCGGAGATGTTGGCGCAGGGCGGAGGGATCGAAGGAAGTGGGTCGCATAATGTTAGAGTTCACACTAATTGAAGAGGATAGTGTGAACTATAACATAATCAAACTGGGGGTCCTGGCTGGGAATATCGATCACGTCTTTCTGACTGGGCGAAGTTTCGCCTGACCAAAGGGGCGGTGAAGCTGCATTTGCTGCTGGACCACGACGGGTACCTGCCGTCTTTTGCGGTCATCACCGAGGGCAAAAAGCATGAGGTACGGGTGGCGCCGCAGACGCAATTCACGCCCGGGACCATTCTGGTGTTTGACCGGGGCTACACGGACTACGGGGTAGTGCAGGAACTGGCGGTTCCGCAGCGGCGGGGCGTGCTGCGCGACCAAGTGATCTTTTTCCATAAGCTGGCGCAGTCCGGCATCGATGCCTACTTCCGACGGATCGAATTCTACGATGAAGAGCACGATCGGGTGCTGGTGTTTCTGACCAGCCAATAGAGAGCCGGCAGCGGCAACCATCGCTGCGATATTTATTGTCATAAGACCTAGGACCACAGGCCACGTCATTCTTAGCCCTGCGCTTCTCTCAGATAACGAGAGAGGATTGACGCGAGATGCTCGAAGTGCGTCGTAATGATTTCTAGATGATCCCCTGGCACCGTCTCCACTTCAACACCCCTCGCTAACTTGGACCAAACTGCGCAAGGATCGTCGGGAAAGTCAGTGGTGATTTCGGCCCTCACAAATTTTATCCTGCCGTCATAAAACCGGGGCTGATAGCGTGTCAGTGCAGCATAGGCGCTTTCCCGCACGCGTTGAATTACCGGGGAGATCGCGCTTGGTGATTGGTAGCGGGCCTTCCCGTTTCGGTCACCCGGAATGCGTAACCGCCGTTGAGAACGCTGTGTGATGTACGCAATCGCATCGCGTATAGGCAACTTCGTCATGAGGGAGGCAGAACGCTTTGCTAAGCGCAAATGCTGACGAAGCCGTTGCATCGGCACCAAGTAACGCATGTGCGGATAACTATCCAGCATCGCCAACAGCGCGACCTTTTCTCCTCTCTCGGATAAGAGCTGGGCCATTTCCAAAGTTACTAGACCGCCTAGCGAATACCCAACGAGCAAGTAAGGTCCACGGGGCTGTATCTCATTGATGGCTTCCAGATAGAAGCGAGCCATATCGGTAATATCTTCGAACGGTTCATCGGCGCCGTCTACACCTTTGGCTTGCATCCCATAAATCGGATTTGGGCATTGCATGTGCTTTATCACTTGAAAGAAATCAATCACGCTGCCACCCAAGCCATGAGTAATAAACACTGGCGGCGTCTTGCTGCCAGCCTTCAGGAGCACAACCGGTGGGCACCGTGGAGGTGTCGACTGTTCCAACAAAGCCGCCAGGGAAGCGATGGTCGAGGCGTGATAGATCATAACTGGTGGCAGTTCTCGGCCACACGTCTCGGCGATTTCGTTGAATAGTTGAAGAGCCAGCGAGGAATCGCCTCCGAGATCAAAAAAGTTTTCGTCGATATTAATCGATGGTAGTTGCAGGACATGCTGCCAAATCGGAGTTAGCAGCTCAACCATCGTGGATGTCGATTGATTCTTCACGGTTCACCTGATCGGGAAGCTAAAAAGGGGAAGCTTGTTCTTTTTGCGAAGCGAGACCATCCCGGCTGGCCAATCATCTTATTGAAACAATCTGCAGTTTCTCACAAGCAATTTGCCAGTATGCGCGACCCAGAACCCCTCGGGTTAGGAAGATATTGATAGGAGAACCTAGCAATCCAATGTAAAGCCTGCCTTGCCACCAAGATGAACCATGCCAGCCTTCCGATATTCCCATCGGCTGAAAACTGCCACGCTAACCGGAGCATGTTTAAACGCTCGCGATGACTCACTCGAATTCCAAGCCCTACGGAAGAAATAATATCGAACGTTCTCCCTTCCAGATACGCGGAGCGCATCGCCTTTCGAAGGTATGGTAGAAGACGCAACGATACGGCGTGTTGTACGATTGCTCCAGGAACAAACAAAGGCAGCTCTCCACTCCTGATGAGATTGGCCAATAAGAGAGTGTCTTCAGCCCTAATTGCAATAGGATCGAACAGGCCTGCCTCGATATCAACTTTATTTCGTCGGATGGCGAATCCGGCTGCATTCAAATATCGAATAACACCGTTTGGCTGAAGGAAGTGATTTTGCAGAGTCATGAGGCGCAGTTGTTCGGCTTTCCCGACCGATCCGTTGGCACAATCTCCAACCAAGTGGAGTTGAAGAAAATGTTGTTCTGGCGAGGCGCCGACCGTTCTGTTCAGCACCCGCAAACAGTCCAGATCGAGCCTGCAATCAGCGTCCACAAACACCAGTACTGGTGCTTTAGAGGCCTGAATTCCACGATTTCTCGCGGTGGAAATGCCGGCATGAGCCTGTCTGATAATTGTGAGCGAATAACGGTTTTTCCAGTTCGAGATGTACTCCGGTGCAGTTTCCCTGCTGCCATCATCGACAATAATGACCTCAAAACTCGCCGTAGCCATTTGTTGCGCCAACGATCTTAAACATTCCCTCAATCGTGCCCAATCATTATAGACAGCGACGATGATGCTGAAGTCCAGAGAGCTTCCTGCACTGGAAAGACCTGCGTCGAGTTGCCTTGAAACGCTGGAATCAGTCACGCCAGACGCCTGCGTTACAGAATTGAGGGTGAAATCATAATGGGTTTTCATTCATTTGCACAATATTCGATCAAGGACAAGCTCAGTGGAAGGGAGAGCCCTTTTCATGAAGCAGAGAACGAGGGAAAGGAAATATGCGCGTCGAGCAGCAGGCATCAAAGGAGGAGATTACCGGAAAGGGGGACGCGAGTCGAAGGCCTGCTTGTGGCCGCGAAGACTGGGTTTGAGATGAGAAGTGGAACTTGCGCTCTTCCGTTGCGTCAGGAAGCAGGGATCAGCTTGGCAAGTTCGGCCTTCACCACTTTGCCGGTAGGGGTGACTGGCAATTCGGGGATAAACAGAATTTGAGATGGTCGTTTGTATGGTGCAAGATGGCGCGCGACATGTTCTTCCAGGGCGGTGCCTGAGAGTGATGAGCCTGGCAGTGCTTGCACAAAGGCTACGATCTCTTCATCGCCTTTGGAGCCCTCCACGGAGCGACCGATCACGGCAGACCGGACTACAGCCGGATGCGCATTCAACACAACTTCCACTTCGGCCGGATAGACATTCAGGCCAAAACGTACGATCAACTCTTTTGTGCGCCCCACGATGAAGAGGTTGTTGTCTTCAAACCGGGCGAGATCCCGGGTGTTGAACCATCCTTCTGGATCGATTGCACTTGCTGTCTCGTCAGGAGCTCGATAATAGCCCTTCATTACGTTTGGCCCGCGCACCCGTAGTTCCCCGACTTGTCCGGCGGGCACTGAATTGCCAGCCGGATCGACCAGCTTGACTTCCACTCCTGGAAATATTGGGCCCACCGAATCATCTTTGCGCGGAGATTCGACCCGAGTCTGAGCGATGTTCGGAGAGCATTCGGTCACACCGTAGCCATTGTGCAGCACCAAGCCGAACAGTTTCTCAACCTCCAATTTGAGCGCGAGATGGAGCGGCGCGCTGGCTGATGAAATGATCCGAAGGGCCGGAAAGTTAAGCGACTTCATCCTTTTCAGTTTTGTGTATTCCAGGAACATTGAGAACATTGCGGGCGCGCCTAACACAACCGTAATCCCATCCCGTTCGAAGGAGGCGAGCGCGGCAACAGGATCGAAACGCGTCACCAGATAAAGCGTCGCACCGCTGAGCAATGTTCCCAAAAGCACTACCGAAACCCCTACGACGTGAGACATCGGCATGATGCCGTAAAGCCGGTCGTCCGAGGTTAAGGATCTTATTTTCGACGCTCCAGCGGCCACAAATAGCAGGTTTCGATGTGTCAACATCACACCCTTGGGAGCCCCAGTCGTGCCGGACGAGTAGATTAAGGCGCCGACTCTATCCTCAGGATTCGGATCGATTGCTTCCGGTTCGACGTTTTCGTTCAGTTCTCCGACGCCGACTAGTCCGAGACCGCGTACTTCTTCGATGCGAGCACCACGTCGCTTCGCATGATTTGTGGCTTGCGGGGACCCACTCACGCTGTAAAGCACGAGGCGGGGTCCAGAATGTTCTCGAATCTTATCGATCTCACCCGCTGAAAGACGTGCATTCACCAGTACTGGCCAAGCTTCCAGCGCGCTGACGGCGAAAAAAAGGGCCACCGAGATCCGGGAGTTATCGCACACGACCATGACTCGGTCTCCGGGGCGCACTCCCGAACCAACCAGCGAAGCCTGGGTTTCGGTAATTGCAGATGCCAATTCACCATACGTCCACGTCCCGGATGCTTCCACTAAGGCCGGACGTTCGCGCGAGCGCTCCGCCCATAACCTGACAACGTCAATTATCTGTCTGGGGAGGGTGTTCAATCTGTCACCGCTGCGTTCATCTTGTCGTTTGATTACAAAGCGGATGAATGCCGTCAGGCGAGTTGAGCCCGACAGATTTCGCCCTTGGATATCGCCATGTCAAGAGACTTGCTCAGAGCGATGGCCAAGTGTTTGACGAACGGATCCCTGAGCATGTCGGGGGGATAGACGGGCAAGGAGACGATTTCCTGGCCTCCTTGGGCGAGGAGGTCCCATTTCATCTCTGGCTTGGCATAAAGCCCGTACTGTTTTACGGGACGAAAATCGGTAATCGCGCCCGCGTACGACCGTGATACGTACTGTGAACGCGCCCGATTGTTTGCTTCCCACACCTGCTTTAGCGCAAACGATTCTGATAGGGATGGTCCCGAGGGGGCTTCGGCGGCGCTTAGCGGAGAAACTTGCTGTCGCGCAGGTTTCTCTGGAGCAACCCTAACCTCACCACTGCGAGCGCGGAGGAGGTTGGCCGCACGAAACTTCCATTGTTGGAAGACGTAATAGCCTCGACTCAGAACCGAAGGGGGAGGGACTCTCGACCAATTGATGGTGTCGAACAAGGCTAGAAAGCCAACAACTTCGCCGCTTTTTTGGAGTTGCTGAGCCATCTCCAACGCGATTGTTCCACCCATACGGTACCCACCAAGGAAATAAGGACCCTGTGGCTGCAACTTTCTTATCTCTTCCAAGTAAAGCGCCGCCATATCCTCGATTCGGGTTAAGGGAGGGCGGTTTCCGTCCAAACCTTGAGACTGCAGACCATAAAATGGCTGGTCTGGAGCGAGGTGACGCGCAAGATCCTGATATATGGAAACGTCTCCCGCGGTTCCATGGATACAGAAGAAAGGAGGGCGCGAACCAGCCGGCTGCATTGGGACGAGCGGAGAGACCCCGCGATCCGCGCCGGCAGTGCGGAGAACTCTCGCGAACTCACGCACTGTAGGGGCTTCGAACAGCATAGGCAGGGGGATTTTGATTTTGAATGCTTTTTCGACCTGAGCGAAAAGTTGGATCGTCAGGGCCGAATCGCCGCCCAGGTCAAAGTAGTTCTCGTCGAGTCCGACTGAATCGATGCCCAGAAGCTCCTGCCAAATATGAGATAGACGACTCTCGATGTCGTCCTGTGTCTCGCGGCACGCTGCGGACACCTCGGCAGAATCTGCTGTTGCAGTCTCTTTTTGATAATGGAATTCATTCGTCATAGCATCAGTCCCCAATTGTCGGCTCCTCTTCCGTCTATCCTTTGTAGATTCGATGAACAATCTTGTACAATCCGCGAAAGCTCGTGAGCCAAAATCATGCGTCTCCGCAGAACGACCACGTAACAGTCAGGCGTTAACCGTCTTGCACGTTCTGAATGCTAAAGCGGCTCCGTGATCTTTGCGCGCGTTAGGACCGTCCCACATTCGTTTCGGCAGAATCCTGGGGCCGGCGAAGCCAAGCCTCTCGCCAATAAACAAATTCGCAGCGGGAGCATCCGCCGAATGCAATGTGAGCGCATCCGCAGTGTGAGCCCTCCAGGAAGACTGTATTTTTGAGGCTGCGCATCTCTCCCGACCCATCGACGATTAACTTATCAATTCTTCTCTCTACCCGACGTTGCTGCCCGCACAAAAGCCGCATGTTCGGCGAAAACCATAGTCCGCGGTTGTTGGCGTGCTCATCCAACGTCTCAAAGATGCTCTCCAGAGGCTTCACTTCCGCCCATTCTCCAGGCTGTAGGTTGAGTGTTGTCGTCGGCGTGGCCTTGGTTTTCCTAGCACCATATGGGCCGAAAAGTAACCATCGCGCCTTCCAGAACGCCCAAATAGCAATGCGCCGTGCCATTTCCAGCGGACCACAATTGCCTGCACGGATCTCGGCTAACCACTTCGAATAGCGCTCCGATCTTTTCAACTTCCTGGTTGCTCTCAGCAGCTCGCTTGCCTGACAAAAATAGGTGTTCGGTCTGACCGAGGTCTTCAGGCGAGCCCGGAGTTGGTCATTCGCTTCGGGATCAGGCACTGATGGCGCAACCCCATCCTCGACTTTGCGAAGCCACGCCTCACGCCAGAAAATTGTACAGGCCTTCTGGCAGCCGTCGTGATCGGCACCCGAGCAACGCAGTCCGTCCAGCAGGACGACGTCGTCTGTCCGGAATTCACCGAAATACCAACCCGTTTTCATCCCTGAGGCACAGACTTTCACCACTCGTTGAGATACCCGGAACCGTCGCCCACAGTACTCGACCATTTCTCGCATGAACGGTAGTTGATCCACAGTGCCAGCGCCGTCGAGAGTCGCGGCGATTTCAGTCGGAGTCTTTACCTCAACTAAGTCGCCGGGACGAAGTTGTGAATTTCTTTGCTTCACTTGTAGATTTGATCCTTACCCAATTCCGATTTTACCGAAGCACGGCGGAGGCACAGACAAAGCTACGAGGAGGGCGATCGCCACTTGCCTGAGATACCCGCGACGTGCCGAAACTTGCTCCATGCTTTTACAGCGAACGCCAGCGGTTGGCTCACGGAATTCTTTAGAACAGCAACTTTTCTGAAATGATGAGGGTGACGCCAGATGGCGTTGGTCCCGGCTGGGAAGAATGCCACGTCTCCCGCGCCAAACCGACGCTCCACGCCCTTTCCGTCGGTCATGAACCCTTCGCCCGACAGAACAATGTAAGCCTCATCCTTGCTGTAGTGCCATTTATAGCTGACCGCCCCGCACTCCCACACTACGACGTACGCGAGCCGATCTCGGGTCGTGCCTAGAATCTTACTGCGCGTTTCCGGTTGCCCGCTCAATACCCACTCAGGGGGAATCGAGTCGGGCTCCAGTTGTACGTCTGCCAGAGTGGTGGTCAATACATTTGCGTCAAAGCTCAGTGTTTCCATACTCGACATGAAGAGTCCTCCGTCATCGTACTCACTGAGAAACTAGCCGTCATTTCGCATTGTGGTTCGGTTCTACAGTGCTGCCGACCGCTTGCGCAGCGTTTTGCCGTACCCTGCCACAGTGACATAGGCAGGACTCTCGGCTTTTCTTTTGCGCACGTATTCCAGCCAGTTGCAATAAATACTATTCGCTGATGAGTTCCAGCCGTTCTGTAGTGTTTCGACAACGGAGGATTCCGGGAAGTTTGCAATGGTTTCTTCACGCCGATTGGATAAAGCGTTCTCCCTGAAATCAGCTAAGAGTCTTGCGGCTGCCGCGTCAAAATATCCCTTGGGCAGCGAGGGGTAAGTGTCCCTTTCCCCTCCGAGGAATCGCTTTATGTCTCTCCTGTATTCCTTTAGAAGAGTTCGCGATCCGTACTCCGGATGACCTTGGAAATGCACGAACAGGCAGTTCGTTTTCCTCTTGGCAAACGAATCAACACCAGCTTCGGCCGATTTGGTGATGACGGCGTATCCGCACTCCCGCAATTCGTCCTGCCGCACTTCGTTCCATCGGGAATGCGGAAAGCGTATCTGATCGGAGTTGTGGCCCGTCAGCAGATGATGGGGTGCCTTCGCGAAATCAAAGACACCAAATCGCTTGTCGTCGAGTCTGTGCCGCTCAATGCCGTCACTGTGTAACACACCAGCGTGCGCGGCCAGACACGACAGGACTGCCGAGACGGTATGGCGTTCGGCCCAATCCAGAAGTTCAGTCAGCACGTGCCAATATGGCTCCTCGCGCAGATTCGGACAGTGCGGCTCGGTGCCCGTAACGATTGCGGCATCGAACCGGGTGTTCCAAAGATCGTCAAAGTCCTGATAGAAGTTGTCGAAATGTTTCCGGCCGCGTTCGCCTCGCGCAATCCCGGGCAACGAATAAAGTTTGATGCGAACAGGAATGTCGCCCGCTGCGGCTTCGAGAAGTTCGAAGAACTGCATTTCTGTGTCTTCGAGTGCCGGGTCTGGCATGTTATTTACGAGGGCGATTTTGATGTAGTCGGTACGGCGTCCGTAACCGTTGATCGATAGCACGGGGTGAAAACTCGCCCGTTCCGCCCAGCGAGGTGGTATTCGTCCCCGATCTAGGAAAATTGGCATGATAACCCTCCCCGGTTCATGGCCAGCAAAGAAGCCCCAAGTCTCATTGCGCCGCGCAGTCGAGCGCTTGAGCAAGATCGGCGATGATGTCGTCGATATGCTCGATGCCCACGCTAAGCCGTATCATCTCCGGCGTAACCCCTACCTTCGCTTGTTCTTCTGCTGTCAGTTGACGGTGGGTTGTGGAGGCGGGATGACAAGCCAGCGACTTGGCATCGCCCATATTCACCATGCGTTTGAACAAGCGCAGGGCATTGAAACATTTCGTGCCCGCCTCAAAGCCACCTTTCACACCGAAGGTCAGCAGTGAGCAGCGGCGGCAGCCTAAATACCGCTGGGCCATCGAATACAAGGGGTTGTCGGGAAACCCAGCGTAATTGACCCAGTCCACGAGAGAATGTTCGCGCAGATACTCGGCGACTTTTCGGGCATTTTCAACGTGGCGCTCGACACGCAGCGCAAGCGTCTCGACTCCCTGAATCAGCAGGAAGCCATTGAAGGGTGACAAGGTGGCGCCGGTGTTGCGTTGGCAAACAGTTCGGCAACGCGCAATGTAAGCGGAGTCGCCATAGTGCTCGACATAGACCACGCCGTGATAAGCGATTTCCGGACGGTTGAGCATGTAGTAACGCTCGGGATAATCGCGCCAGGGAAACTTTCCGCTGTCGACAATCATTCCACCAAGCGTTGTGCCGTGTCCTCCCATGAATTTCGTCATGGAATGCACAACAACATCGGCACCATATTCAATGGGTCTCAAGAGGATGGGCGTGGCAATCGTATTGTCGACAATTAAAGGCACGCCATGCTTGTGCGCAACTCTTGCTAAACCTTCAATGTCGGCCACGTTCCCGGCGGGGTTACCGACACTCTCACAGAAAACGGCTCTCGTGTTTTCGTCGATTAGTTTTTCGACAGCTTCAGGATGGTCACTCTCCGCAAAGCGCGTGGTAATTCCCCGCTTCGCAAAAACGTGTGCGAATAAGGTGTAAGTGGCTCCGTAAAGCTGCGGAATAGAAACAATGCTGTTGCCCATCTCAGCAATGTTGATGATGGAGTATTCGATGGCTGCCATTCCGGAGCTGACGCTTAAGGCTTCCACACCTCCTTCAAGGGCGGCGACTCGCTTCTCGAGCACCGCATTTGTCGGATTGCCGATTCGCGTGTATATGTTTCCTTCGACTTCCAAATTAAACAGAGCGGCTCCATGCTCCGCGCTGTCAAACTCGAAAGCGATCGTCTGATAGATCGGGACCGCCACCGCCTTGGTTGTCGGGTCGCCGTCGTAGCCCACGTGAATTGCGATGGTCTCTCTCTTCATTCGTTACACCGTATCTCTACATCCGCTGAATCAGCCGATTCATCGATTCACGAACGCAATGCGGGCTCTTCTCCCAGCGATCGAGAATGCTCTGTTGTGGAAGGGATAACACTTGGCCCAGGAATGTTGATGGAATCTGCCGGCAGCGATTTCAATATCGTCCGCGTGAGTGTGCGAGCAGCAAACCCAGCGCCGAAGGCAAATCGCATGACGGGTCCGAAGCTGTTAGCGGCTGCGACTCCGATAAAGTAAAGACCGGGAACGGATGATTCGAAGGCGGAAGACAAGACTGGCGCGCCGTTTACGGTTCTGACCTTAGAACGGAGGTCCGCGCTGAGGAAACGGAGCCGTTCCATATCCACACGGTAACCGGTCGCCGCGATGACGTGCTCTGTCAGCACTTCACGCTGAGTGCCATCTGCAGCCTGAAGGTTTAGTCGTACTCGGCCATTCTTTATCGCGGCACCCTGCGTCGAGTATCCGAGCAAGAGAGGAGCCCTCATCACCTTATCCTTGATAAACCACCCTCCAGAAGGGCCAAGGGTGGTGCGCACAAGGTGCAAACGCAACTGCTCAGGCAGATAGTGAAAGGCACCCGGTCCATTCGCAAAAAAGCGCGAGCGCAACCCTGGACCAAGCCCCGATTTTGGATGCCGAATCTGCTTCCATAAAGAACGCTTGGCACCGTTGGGACCGCTGTGGAACTGCAAGGAAGGCCGCCGAGCTACAAGCTGTACGTCCGCGCCGGCATCGCGCAACAATCCAGTCAAGTCCAGGGCCGATGCCCCGCCCCCGAGCACCACAACGCTGTGACCTTTGAAGGATCCAAGTTCATGATGCTCGTAGCTATGCGACAGGAACTCCTCCGGCAACTGGGCCAACTGAGGGGGAACGTATTTGAAATGGGTAATACCGACGGCGAGCACCACCTGCCGGGCCGAAACTGTCTCACCATAGTCGAGCCGCAGACGAAATCCACCCGGCATGCGGTCGAGACCGACAACCATCCGGTCTTCCAGCTCAGGCACCATTCGCCGCCCAAAGGCGAGCCCGTAGTCAGCGAAGGTATCAAGTCGAACTGGAATGCCTGAGTCAGCGTACTCGATACCGCGCTCAGCACAAAAATGTTTCAGCGTGAAATCACGATTGGGATCGTAAATGTCCGACGCGAAACCGTCAGACTTGAGCATCATGCCTTTTGGCATATGCGCCACCCAGCTGTCCATCGGGCGGCCGAAAATACGGAATGGAATGCCGCAACGCCGGAAATGCGCCGCTAAAGAGAGTCCGTAAGGACCCGCGCCAACAATCGCAATATTCACCATGGCTTTCACGAGTTCCTTCGAGGTGGTTTAGGCTAATCGAAAACAACGCACAAGAATGGGGGAGGCACTTGGAGGACTAATGCAAGCAAAGTGACCCTTTAGGCCGAGAGTCGAAACCCATTTTGCAGGACACACGCGCTCAGCACCATCATGAGTACCTGATCATCTGCTACACGTGAACTTTCGTCCGTGTTCTGCAGGCTGTCGAGTACCTTTATTATTTTATTGCGATCAAAGAATGGCATTGAGGCTAGAACAGGCCCACGAAGCGTATCTTGCAAGAGAAGGCTGAGCCGCCCCCTCGGATTCAGCGCCGCGGGGGGGCTGAGAAATGGATGTTTCGGCCTGCGATAGGCGGTCTCGGTAATGACGTCGCGTAGCGCCTCTCTGAGAATGTACTTCTGGGTCGCTCCGCGTATCTTTTGAGTAGTCGGCTGGGAGCGCATCAGTTGCACAAGATGATGGTCGAGAAATGGTAACCGTCCCTCAACCGAATGCCCCATTTCCATGCGATCACCCAACAGCACGAGAAGATAGTTGGGCAGCCGGGTTTTTGCCCACAGATAAAGAGACTGGTTCAACGGCTCCCGACCGGCGAGCTGACCGGGCACATCAATATCATTGAAGAAGCTACGGTAATCGTCGCGGCCCTGGAAACTTCCGAGGAAGTCCTGATTTAGCATTTCATGCACCCTCGCTGATAGGACGTACGAAGTTCCTATCCAGCCGGGGACAAAACCAAGAAGCCGTTTAACCGAATCGAGAGATCGGCCGTTCCCGTTCCGCGGCGAGAAGCCCGCCGACGCGTGGTTGTTTTCTTCCGTTCTCTGCGGATCAGGCTGTGCCCTTTTTCCCGATCCGTTTGCAGCCAGGTCCCGCCGGAAATGCTGGTATCCTCCTAGAATTTCGTCGGAGCCTTCGCCGGTGAGCACGACCTTGTAACCAGCATCCTGTACGGCCCGGCTGAGCAGATACTTGGCCACTCCGTGCGCATTCACGCAAAGAATTTCTGATTGCAGAATGGCGTCGGAGAAATGATCGGCAAGATCGTCCTGCTGAATAGGAATGGGACAGAATTCCGCTTGGGCCTTCGCCGCCATTTCCCTGGCAATGTGGCTTTCATCGTATTCGCTACGGTCGAAGGTCAGAGTGAAAGCGCGCAATGGCCCCGTGTGGTGACGTGCCGCGAGACCGAGGATAGCGCAAGAGTCGATTCCTCCACTGAGGTAACAACCTACCGGAACATCGGCGCGGAGGCGGATGCGAACAGCTTCGTCCAAGGCATCCCGAAATTCCTGGGCATATTCCGCATCCGATCGCACCGGCCCAGCATCGGCCGCGCACGGATAGTTGAAATCCCAATACTGGTGAATCTTGACCTGGTTGTCAGTCGCAAGCAGGTAGTGGCCGGGAGGTATCTGGGAGATACCCTCGAACAGCGTGCGCCTCTGATGGCCACCGATCCCGCCCGAATGATAAAGGGACTCGCGATCCCAGCGCGCCGGCACTCCTGCTGCGAAGAGGGCCTTCACTTCGGATGCAAAGTAAAGAACGCCCTCGTGCATTGCATAGAAGAGCGGCTTGATACCAAACCGGTCCCGGGCGGCAAACAACGTTCTATTGACCCCGTCCCAAAGGATGATTGCGAATTCGCCCCGCAGCCGCTGCAGGCAATGAGCACCGAGGTCTTCGTAAAGATGGAGAGCCACCTCGCTATCCGATCGAGTCCGAAGCCGATGTCCGTTCTGTTCGAGTTCCTTCTGAATCGCCTCGTAATTGTAGAATTCGCCGTTAACAATAATGCGAAGAGTTTCGTCTTCATTTGCGATCGGCTGATCTCCGGTCGTGAGGTCGATGATACTAAGACGCGCGTGCCCCAGCCCGACTCGACGATCGGCAGCGATCCAGTATCGCTGTCCGTCGGGGCCCCGGTGATGAAGGCTTTTTGTGGCTTTCTCCAGGACTTCATCCGCGATGGGTGTCTGCCGGGAACAAACTGCAACGATTCCGCACATTCCAATAGTCCTCGAACCTATAAGCTAGTGAAGCCGTGCCGTTGTCGCATACGTCATTCTGTCATGGTGGAATGCAGTCGGAGGAAACTGCATTCGCGAAAGCACTGACTAAACGGCAGAGACGGGAGTTTCATCGGGGCGGTCACGAAATGCACTGGCAAATTCGGCTCCCGACAACTGGAATTCCCGATGGATCGTCGCCAACGCCGCTTGCATATCAGTCTTTGTGACGAGAAAGGAGAGACTGAAGGGGGACGAGCCTTGCGCGATAGATGTGATGTTTATATTCTCCCGACTCAGCGCAGTAAGGGTGCGCCCAACGACACTGGATGGACTTCGCATGTTCCGCCCCACTACACTGACAATTGCAACTGTCGAATCGAGCAGAATATGTTCCACTTTTTCCTGCGCCAAATCGTGAGCGAACTCACCCCGTAACGCCTCGATGGTGCGATTGGCGAGCGAGGCTGAAACCACCAGCGAAGTGTCATTCGGCGATGATGAATGTGAAATCAAGAGAAAGTCGGCCCGCCAACGATCCGCAAATGCGCCGTCTAAGAAACCCGACACTCCTGCAGTGGCAGGACCTCGTACCGTAATCAGGGCGACGTCGCTAATCGCTGTGAGTGCCGTAACGCTTCCGGCAACGTTCTCGGGTCCGGAAGACGTAATTTTGGTGCCCGGCCGTTCCGGAGCGAAAGTGTTGCGAATCCAGAGCGGGATGCCGCATTTCATGATCGCGTTAAGAGTTTTCGGATGCAGCACTTTTGCGCCAAAGTACGCGAGCTCGGCCGCTTCTCGATATGAGATTTCTGGAATCGTGCACGCGCCCGGTACGAGTCGTGGGTCCGCTGTGTGTAGGCCGTCAACATCCTTCCAAATAATGACTTCGTCCGCATCTAAAGCAGCGGCTAAGATTGTAGCGGAGTAATCCGAGCCTCCCCGACCGAGAGTTGTACGCGCCCCTTCCACGGTAACTCCGATGAAGCCGGTCACAACCGGCGCGACACCCCGCTGCAAGAGCGGACGTAGTCGCGCTTGGCAGCTTTTTCGCGTCAGATCCATCTGGGGCTCAGCAGCGCCATGATACGAGTCAGTCACGACGAGTTCGGTGGCTTCAATGGCCTCGCTGGCAATTCCCTCTTGAGCCAGGACGGCCGCAACAACCGGAGCACAGAGGCGCTCGCCCAGGCTCAAGATGGAATCGCGTGCGCGTGGCGTCAATTCACGTAACAGCATGGCGCCCCGAAGGAGTTCGTCACATTCCCGGAAAAGCTCGTGCATCTGACGCTCTATACGGCTTCTCTCGTCTAACGAACGAATCAACCCGCTCAGCAAGGCAACGTGCTGCTCCCGGAGGGTATCGAGAATTGCCTCCACCAGTGTTCGATTTCCTGCCTCCGATCCCGAGGCTGCCTCGATCAACTTGTTGGTCACGCCGCTCATCGCCGAGACTACAACCACGACGTCGCTCTCTCCGGACGCTGCTTTAATCAGCTTGACAACTCCCTCGATACAGGATGCGCCCGCGACAGAGGTCCCGCCAAATTTCATTACTCGGAGTGTCCTCTTCACCTTGCGGTGCACATGGGCGTGAACAGATCGATGCTCGAGGAATCGGTCAGCGGAAGATTCTGTGACCCTCAGTGCAGAATTCGCGCTCGGCACATTAATGCTTCTAGTCATATATCTGCCTTTCCCCACAGGACAGGTCATCCGCTAAGTCGAGCACTCACAAGAGGAAGTAGTTTTCAGACGGCGACGGAGGCGATCAACAGAGGATTGGACCTTGTTGCTTCTTATCTCAACCAAGGGAGCAGTGCCGTCCAGGAAGACGGAAAAGAATCCATGGGCCATCAAAGGCGTCGCAGGCCGATGGCCGAAGACGCTTTGATCCAATCAGGCTCGGATTTAGAGAACCAGGCTCTCCGCTTTCGAGCTTGGTCGACGCACGCGCGAAGCAGTTCGGGCTCTTCCCAGGGAACATCGTGATAGCTCGAACGCAAGAATGGGCTGTGGGGATCACTTATCCACTCGTGCGGAAACAACGTGATCGTATCCTTTTCAGTAACCCTTGCAGCCGGTTGCACAGCCTCTCCGGAAACTGCCGCGCGCAAAGCTGCGGGAAGATCTTGTCCGGCACCCAGAGTCAGATGCGTAACTTGAGTCGCTCGCGGATTGACCTCGAGGAGATAGGCATTTCCAGTTTCTGCCTCCAGCACAAAATCAAATCCATGCAGTCCCGAGAGATTGAGCCTACGGACTATCTTTTCCACTGCAGCTGACATCTCCGGATTGTCGATCCGCTGCACGACGGTGGCCGGTCCCCTTAAGCTCCGCTTTTTTAGTACTTCAAAATGAAGAGTGGCCAGAACTGTCCCTTTCCAGCAAGCAACGGCACTCGTTGCTTCGCGTCCCGCTACGTAGGACTGCGCATTCACGACGTAGCGATGCCGCAGTAAAGACGGCCAAACCAATGCGGTGTCCCGGTCAACTAAAGCTCGCTTAGCTGCTCGTGCCAGAAGTGGAGGAGCTTGCAATGCGCGAAGGGCCTGTTCCGCTTGTTCAAGGGTGTGGACGACTCGTACGCCTTCGCCGCCTGAAGTACCGTTTGCTTTCAGGACCACAGGAAAACCTGCGTCGGCGGACCATCTTCTAAGATCGTCGGCATCGTTGATGACTGCGGTTCTGGGAGCCCGGACACCCTCTTCTTTGGCCAATTCCATGAAAGCAGTTCTGGCATGAACCACGGAGAAGCTGTCTGGGGCACCCAGCGAACGCTCGATTGAGGTGCAAATCAGGCCTCCAGTTCCGCCGTGCTTCCTTTCTCGGTCATAGAGCTGGTGCAGATGCCAGGTTGCAAGATCGTCACCTGGAACTATGATGTCCGGCTTGGACTCGGCGATTGCATCAGCGAAGCATGCCGCGGGTGCCAGGCCCTTGTAAAAGTAAATCTTGGACACGACACTGGTCTTGCCGATCGGATGCTGGGAGGGACAGAGACCTTCCACAGTGCACCCCGCATTTGCCAGGGCAACTGCTAGACGCGCAGTCGTAAACCAACGAGCAGTAGCGACAACTAACACTTTCGGTTTCAACTTCGTCCAGACCTCCGCTTTCAAGAGCAGCGAATAGCAAGAATCTATGGGGAACGACTTAGAGCTTCGTGGGGATCTACACCGGCTTACGCTGGAACGGAACGATCTAGACCACGCTGGGGGAAAGCGCAGATGCTCACTTAGATTCCCACATTTGAACTTCGCAATCGCTGCCGCGAACAAATCGGCTTCAAATCAAGTTCACACCTGCATGCGGTAGAAACTAGAGCGAAGAATCACCATCGAAGCCGCTGGGATTCCAGATCATTGGGTCCGCCAACCGTGACGCCAATCTGTCGTTCGCGGCTTTGTAATAATACAACCAGCTTGGCAACTTGCGCCTGTAAGGCTTGAGTTTTGAGATTGCGTCTTCAACTTCCTGTCCCATCCCGATGTACTCCAACATGTGAATTCCCTCGCTATGACATCTCTTTATCGCGGAACGTAACATCGGGACGAGCAGTGCGTTCTTTCCGTCCAGAGCCTGGAAATCGATCAGGCGCATGCGCTTGAGGCCAAACTTGGGGCTGTCTTGCCTGCAAAAGATGGAATAAGCCACAAGTTTAGAACCACTCATCACAGTAAGGATCCACAGCTGATCTCTAAGCATGGCGTACTTAAAGTGCCAGTCCAGCACCTCTCGCGTTCGAACGGCAAGGAGCAGGCACGACTTCTCCCTCCGGGATGCTTGCCAGAAAGCGTCAAAACGCTCATCAAAACCCTCGCAGCAAGAAACTGATGCTTCGTCACAATTCTCATCCCGGCCTTTTCCTGCAAACAATTTCCGAACCAACAATGCTCCAGAAAGCGCATAGCTCAAATGTCGACGCAGAGGAAGCCCCTTCATCGCAATCAAGCTGGACGCAAAGCCTAAGCTGTTTGTGACCCAGAATGCGGACTGATCCCATGCACCGGCCGGAACCGGCACCGAGTTGAACATTCCCAGCACCGGTGAGGATTGGACGTTCGCAGTTGTGCCTAAGTAGATATCTACATTCTGCTGGGTAAAATAGCGTTGCAGGAGTGGAACTGAATAATTTCGATACTGTGTGTCCACCACCCAGGCTCGAGTTGCGGCCGCGATCAGAGGCTGGCCCTCTAACTCATACATCAGTGGGATATTTCCGACATATCCTACAACTTGCCCGCGACTCTCTGCAATCCACCCAATCGGCCAGTTCGGCGTGTTCGGTCCGCATGCAGGGTTCGAGGTCCAGAGATGGGTCCATTCTCCATATTCTTTGCTTTCAAGCCCGTACTGCGACTCAAGAGAGCAAATTTCAGGATAATCGTCGAACGAGGCCTCGCGAATGTCGACAGAACGAGAACTTCTCTGACGCGCTCGCTGGCAATCAACATCTTTGACTATTTGCAGCATTTGCTTGGGCAGGCAGACCGATTTACATCGACGCATAAAGCCGATTCGACTTTTTTCCCAGGGTAAGGACTTCCCAGCCCTCCTCATGCAACCTTGCCTGCAACGACAACGGGATCCCCGGAATATCTGTGCGTACCTACGCGGGATTCGGGCACGATGAAGTCTGAACCATTCAGTAATTCCTCGTAAGTGCGAACCAAGGTCGCTTCCGTCAGGTCCCAAGCCAAGACCTCTTGAAATCTTTTCTTCGCGAATCTCGCCATTCTTTGCCTGCGTTCTTCATCCTCCAGGAGCTCACGAACACCAGTTGCGAATTTGTTAACATCGTTCGGTTCGATGTAGTGAGCTGCTTCCAGAGCCGAGCGCCGATGCTCAACCAGATCAAACGCAACGGTCGGCTTTCCGAATGACATGTATTCCACGATCTTATTCATTGTGGAACAATTGTTAAAGTGAGTACACGGGTCGGGGTCAACGCATATGTCAGCGCTAGACAGATATAGACAAAGCTGCTCATCGTCTATTTGCCCAAGGAACTCCACGGTATCGGTAACATCAAGTTCAGCAGCCAAGGATTGCATCGATCTCTGATTAGGACCGTCACCTATGATTACAAATCGTGTATCACTTCCATACTGACGTCGGTAGATGCGAATAGCACGCAATAAGTAATCTACGCCGTCTTGCTTACCGATCTGCCCGAGGAATACCACTAAATGCTTGCGCCCTTGCTTGAGATCGGTTTTTGGTCCGTCAACTTTAGCCCACCCAAGCCGCGGGCCACTCCGGACCACGACAATCTTTTCGTCGGAGAGCCGACCTCTCGTCCTCGCGATCTGCCGATAAGATTCATTCACTGCGACCACAACGTCTGCGGTGCGAAAGGTTAGCTGCTCGAGTAATAGAAGAATGGAGTAGACCACTCCTCGTGGGGGGTGGCCTTTCGCGACGTACAGCTCGGGACACAGATCATGATGATCGAAAACGAACTTGACACCCAGGGGACGAAATAGTAGTGCAATTGCAAAATAGGTATCCGGTGGATTGCAAGCATGAATGGCTTGAAAGGGGCATCTGAGATAGGCTACGACCGCTAGCATTAAGGTTGCCAGCCAGCAATAAGTAAACTCCAGGAAGTACCCCAGCACACTATCACTGGATTCGATGAGGAGCGGATATCGATAGATGTGAACTCCATACAGGCACTCATAACTTTTCGCGTACCTTTTTGACTTGGGGCAAATCACCGTAACGCCGAAGCCAGCACGACTAAGGGTACCTGCCTCTTGCCAGACCCGGCGGTCGAACGGAACCGGCAGATTCTGAACTATCATCAAAATGTTGTGCGAAGAGGAACGGGCGCTAGTCACGAAACATCTCCTTCACGCTCCAGGTTTTTTTGCAGTTGTGGAAGCCATCTACGGGCATCCAGCGCGCCTGCGGCTTCGGACCAAGGCCAAGGGCAATCAAGCGGCGCCGGATCCTTTCAGCACCGCCGGAATCGTTTTGATTAGAATCTTGAAGTCGAGCCACAAAGACCACTTGTCGATATATTGCAGATCAAGCTGCATCCACTTGTCGAAGGAAATTGAACTCCGTCCATTGACCTGCCACAGGCAGGTAAGGCCAGGCCTCACTGTAAAGCGCCGTCTCTGCCAGTCGTTAGCGAAGCCCTCATAATCCCGCGATGGAAGCGGGCGTGGGCCAACCAGGCTCATATCACGTTTTAATACATTGAACAATTGGGGGAGTTCATCGAGGCTGGTTTTCCGCAAAAATCTTCCAATGGGCGTAATTCGAGGATCGTTCTTCATCTTAAAAACCGGGCCAGAAACCTCATTCAGATGCTCGAGATCTTTCATCCTTTGCTCGGCATCCACTACCATCGTGCGGAACTTGTAAATCTCAAATACACGTTTGTTATAGCCCAGGCGCCGTTGACTGAACAGAACCGGACCGGACGAAGTAAGCTTGATCAACACGGCCACTACCAGCATGATGGGCAGAAGTAGAACCAGCAGAATCGCCGAGCCAACGATATCGATCCCGTCTTTCATGAACAGCGGCCACCCCTCTGTAGTACCCGTGTAGTGCGTGATTAAAGGGGTTCCTTCAACTTCGTCCATCTCGGTCTGGGACAACTTAAGATCGAAAATGTTGGATAAGAACCGAGTGGTGATTCCTTGCTGTTCGCAAAGAGTGGCGATCTTAGCCGCCCAGGTATGGAGAGACCCCATGGGCAACGCGATGACGACTTCATCCACAACATTCTTTCTAAGGAAATCAGGGAGAGTGAGGAAGTCGGCGACGATGGGGAGACCCGAGCCGTTGAAGGCACTTAGTCCATTCCATTCCTGATCGACGAATCCGATGATGCGGTAACCAAGTTCCGGCCGGGTCTCAATTTGGCGGGCAAACCCAAGAGCGCGAGAATTGGTTCCGAGAATCAGCATCTGGCGAAGATTCCTGCCATGGCGGCGTATTCGCTCTAGGAGAGCGCGCTGAAGCACTCGTTGGCTGGCCGCGATCGCGGTGGTCGAGGCCCAAAAAACCATGAGAAAGTCGGCTGTGATCATCTTGACACGGAAAAGCAGCAGAACTGCTGCGATAAGGATGGTCCCAGCTGTGGTTGCGCCCACCGCATCAAGAACATCGGCTTTTCTATTCGACATTCGTCGTGAGTTGTAAAGTCCAAACCCAGACAAAACGATGTGCCACACGGGCAGCAGAGCAAGGAACAGAAGCACGTTCGCTACCTTTATTCGAATCGATAAGAACGTGGAAAGAGTTATCGTACTCTCATGCATTGTTAATGAGGTGGCCAGAAAGAAAGATGCAACCATCATGACTAAGTCGACTGCCTTCACGAGACTCAGCAAGAGATTTCGTCGAATCGTGCTCATAAGAGGACCTCACTCGCTCCAGTTCAGCTTGAGGACAAGTTCAGGGATGGAGAGGTTGGCACGCGGCCAACCTAGACTTCGACAACTAGATTTGAGATAGCGATTGTAAGGAAGCTGACTTCATGCCGTTAGTTAGTGTTACCTATGCCCGAGAATAAGCGACTTAGAGTGGTCAGACCGGTCGGGAGAGGCAACGGAGAATTTGATCTTTATAGTGCTGAGACTTGGCATCTACGTGGCGGCCTCTCGCTTCCAGCGCTTCAAGAACAGAGTGTAGGCAGTACAGCAAAAAGGATGCCCTTTCGATCGGCGATTTCAGGTCATCGGGGTAGCGGACCTGCTTCTCGTTGAGCAGGATTGAGGTCCGCTCGTGGAAACGGAATATATCCCACATTGTGGGGAGCTGCCATTTCGCGGATTCCCAGTCGAAAACGTATAACTGGCCATCTTGTTGGCGTGTGTTCCAGGGTGCAAAATCACCGTGGATCAGACCACATCGCAATTTCGTTTCGCCTAAAAGTTGGCCTGCCGTCCGCAGTGCGTCCTGCCCGACGCGCCGCCATTCGAGATCCAAACTGCCTTCCACGCAGCGCCAGGACCTATCGAACTCTTCGACGAGCTGGCAACCCGGTTTTTCGACGAAATTGACGTCCTGCAGAAGCCCGAGAAAGTCCTCGTGCATTTTCCCGAAGCGCGGCGGTCCAGGTTTGCGCGGTCCCCCCGACTGGAACAAAATAAAGTCATTCTCCCAATCGCCGGAGTGAAGCACCCGAGGGACATGGGGGTGTAAAGCGGAGGAACTTTCCCACAGATGGTCCAGTACTTTGGCCTCATTGCGGACGCATTCCACGGCCGCCACTGTGAGGGGTAATTTGATATAACCTAAGATTTCGCCGTCAGGTCGCATAACCTGGACGACCAACGCATGAAACTGATCAACGTTCCCGAGGGACAGTGCAAACTCCGGCTGCTTTTCTCCTGTAACCTCGGAGACCAAGGCCTGCAAAGGTAGTGGTTTTCGCGAGGCCAGCAAAACCTTCGTGCTGGTCTGCCCTTTCCAGCCCAGCCGGATCATCCCGGTGAGCAAAGACTTGAACAAACTCCCTCGAATTGAAAAAGGGACATACAACTTGAGTCCGCTCAACATGAGGGACGTCTTCACGGGCAGAAGCCATCGTGGTTGTGAACGATCCGGTAGGATGGAAAATTCCTGAACATGAGTGAATCGATTCCTCTCCAGATCATGCCGAAGTCGTCGGGAGGTATGGAACGAGATCAAGACAGAATTTTCCTGCGAAGGAGGAACGAAATCTTCCGTCTCCCCTAAAACTTGGGGCTCGCAGCCGGCAAATGTCTTGCAGATTATGGTCATCCGCCGGTTTTCGCCTTTACTTTCGGTCAGCATTTCAGCAGCACCTCTCTCCGCGCGTACGCCGGACTGATCCGGGACGCCCAGGGCCTTGGCAGTCAATTAAGAATTGGTTGCGAGATTGTTTGCTTATAAATGGTCATCAGTGATTCGTAATTTCGCTCTGCGCTGTACTTCGATTCATAATCCGCCCTGCAGTCTCTCCCCATGCGGAGGGTGTCTGCGGGGTGGTTCCAGGCCCATTCGATCCGTTCCGCTAATTCGGTTGCGTCATTTGGTTGAAACAAGAAGCCTGTGCGTTCCGGAGAGATCAGTTCTTGGACGGCTCCGATATTCGCGGCGATTACTGGAACACCACAAGCAAATGCCTCGGCAATAGCCATGGGGAAATTCTCATAACAGCGGCTGGGAACAACCAGAAATCGCGCGCCCTTGATGGCGTCGACTACCTGTGCGCGTGAAATCTGACCGCGGAAGACTATTCTCGGATCACCGGAATATTGGGAACACAGCTCCTGCCGAAGAGGGCCATCACCGATGACGAAGAGCGGGATGTTCCCTTGTACACGCGTCCACGCTTGCAATAAAGTGTCGACTCCCTTTTCTTTGCTTAGCCTACCGACATACAGGACGAAGTCACCAGCATTGGTCCGTGCGCCAGGATCGGGGTAGACAAAATTCGGCTTCACGGCCAGCTTGTGCGCCGGCAATCCGCCCTGGATGAACTTGCCTTTTGCGAAGTTGCTGAGTGCAATAAAGGTGTGAATGCTGTCCCAGGTTTGTCGTGCCCGATGAAAAGCCAACATGAATGCGAGAACGGCAGTAGCGGACCGTGAATCGTGGTAGCAAGCATAAGCGATGCTGTGAAGGAGATTCTTCTCAACACACTGTTCACAAATCCGCCCGTCACGAAGGAAATTGGCCTCAGGACAAAACAGGCGGTAATTATGAAGAGTCTGCACTACCGGTACTCCGAAATCCTGGCAAGCCGAATACACAGAGGGGGAAATCATGGCTAAGGTGTTATGGACATGCACTAAGTCTGGGGAAGTACGCTGGAGCAAATCAGTTATCTCGTCGTGGGGTTCACTTGCCCAGACGGTCTGCTTAGCCATCCTCAGACGGTGCAGTAGAGAATCATCGTGGATTTCCGAGTTGCTACGGGTATAAACGACGATATCCTGGCCCCCGTCGCGCAGTAACTGTGCCTCTTGCTCGAAGATAACGTCTTCACCGCCGGGCTGCCGGTATGAATTGTGGACGAGCAGGATCTTCACAGAAGTTCTGCTCCTAAGCAGTTGAAACGGGATGGCTCAAGCCGTAACATAATCAGATGCTGCCGTAACTTTTCGCGCCTAGCACCTGCAAAGTGATATTCCACAAGAAGCGGGGGTTGTTGAGCAAATATCGTTTCCAAAGCCGTCTAGGTTCCTGAAGCAGCCGGTGCATCCATTGCAAGCCCCACCTCTTCATCCAGCCAGGGGCGTCACGTAAACGGCCTGTATGAATGTCAAAAGCGGCGCCCACCCCAATCATGACGCTGGCAGCTAGTTCGCACCCGTGATTGGCCATGAATCGTTCTTGCTTGGGCGTGCTCAGCCCGACCCAAAAGAGATCTGGCTTCAGACGTGCAATTTCTTCCTTCAACCCAAGGAACTCCGATGCGGTCGGTGGACGAAAAGGGGGCGTGTAGGTGCCCACGATCTCGATGCCTGGAAAATTCGCCAGGAGAACGTCTCTGAGTTCCTGGGCGACCCCGGGCGCGCCGCCGTACAGGAAATGGGTGTAGCCCTTTTGCGCGGAGCGCCGACAGATTTCCCACATGAGGTCCGGTCCGAAGACGCGTTGAATGCTTTTAAATCCTTGGAGCTTTCCCACCCAGACGGTGGGCATGCCATCGGGCACTGTGAGCATAGACTCGTTAAGAATTGATCGGAATTCGGGGTCATTCTGTGCCTCCATGATCCCGTGGACGCCGGTCACGCAGACGTACCCCTTCGTTCGAGTTGTGAGAGCGCACTCGATGTGGTCGGCTGCGACTGCGATATCGACCGCGTGGATTCCCACGCCTAGTACATTTGCTCGTTCCATAAATGTGAAGGCCTAGTCCTTCTGACTTCTGAGCCACCTAGGGTTACGCAGTATCATCCGTGTGCGTGCTTATTTTGAAGATTTCTGCTAAGCGCGCCCATTGCTAGAAGCAATGGGAGGAAAATTCCCACTCCGAGGTAGTTGAAAATGTACAGACTCTGCAGCGTGCTCCCCCCGCCGGAAGCTCCATGCCGCACCGCGCCGAGACTTTGGAACCCACTCTTTTCGGCAACGGTATTCGCAATCGGTCTATTATTCAGTCTTCATGCCTATTCGCAGGCACCCTCAACTCCGGTTCCGTCGACCTTCTTCGGTATGACCTCAATTGTGCCTTCCTCGGAATATCCAACGGTTTCCATCGGCAATTTTGGCAAGGAATCGGCCGCAGAATGGGGGTATATCGAGCCTAACGCCCCTACAGGAGGCGGCTGTCCGGGCACGGCGAATTGCGCCCACACCTACAACTGGTCAACGCTCGATTCCTATGTCTCAACCGCCGCGGCACATGGGATTCCTTTTATGTGGACTTGGGATTATGCCCCCAGTTGGGCCACCGGCGGCGCCGGTTGTGGCTCGTCAGCGAGGTGTACGGGCAACATCACCGATTTGGCGGACATGGATGCATTCGTTCAGGCCCTAGTGACTCGTTATGACGGCAATCACGGGCACGGTACGATCCAGGCGTACGAAACGGGCAATGAAGTCTGGTCCAGTGGGGGCTTCACAGGCACCATGTCGCAATTGGTGACGATCATCAATCGCATGGTCCGTGACATTCGAGCCGCCAACCCCAACGCCAAGGTCGGCGGACCGGTTGGGGAAGGCGCGCCTGATTACTACTACGTTTCCGGCGGCAAAATCGACCAGTTCTTCGCGGCGGGCGGGACTAAAGACTTTAACTTCATTACTTTCCACGGTTATCCTCATCATTCGGATGACTCTCCGGAGTATCTGGTCGGTTCCTGCGTTCCTTCCGGCTCTTCAGACGGGCATGGAGAGGTCGCATGCATCAAAGCAATGATGGCCCGCAACGGCATCCCGAGCTCCACGCCCATCTGGATGACGGAAGGTGGCTGGGCAGACTCCTCGTACTCGAATTGCGTCAATCGAACCGGGGGCGGAAGCTCTACGACGGGGTGTGAGAACACGACGAATAATGTCCTCAAACAAGCCTTCGTCTCGCGTTACATGCTGGAGATGTGGTCTGCTGGGGTGAGCCGCGCAAATTGGTATGACTGGGGCAATCGCGGCTGGGGGACCTTGTGCGTTCCTGGATCATGCGGCGCTACTACGGCCGCCAGCGCCTGGCAACAGGTCTATAACTGGATGGTCGGTTCGACGATGACCACTCCCTGCGCGATTGAATCAGGCTCAATTTGGACTTGCGGCTTAACCCTAAGCGGCGGAACTCAGGCATTGGCGGTTTGGAACACGTCAGGATCTAGCGGCTACCCAGTTCCTAGCGCATACACGCAATATTCTGATTTATCCGGCAACACGAATTCTGCGGGATCGTCAGTCACGATTGACATCACTCCCATATTGCTGCGAGGAGGCGTGGTGGCGACAGCACCGAAACCACCCACGAGTCTAAGGATTGTTGTCCAATAGGCACTAAACGCTGGCCGCTGGGGCGTGGATGGGTTGCAACGACCTGAAGGGTCGTGGAAGGACATTCATACACTCCCTGCAGGTTGCAATCATTGTATATTCTTGCTCGGCGGCTAGTCGCATCACCAGCGCGTTGACGAAACCGCCGGGTACCGCTGTGAAACGGACCGACTCGCCGAGGACGTCTTCAAGCCAAGAACGGCTTTCGGCCAACTCCTCGCGACACTCCTGTTCTGATATGTGAGTCAGTTTGCGGTGAGTGGTTCCATGAGTTCCCAGAGAGAAACCACACTGCCGCAGTTCGCGGATTTGGGGAGGGCGCATGAAATCGGGTTTTTGGAGGCAGCGATCACGAGTCACGAAAAAGGTCGCCGTGAAACCATACTCGTGCAGACAATCCGCGGCTCGCATCGAACTGATGTGACCGTCATCCACTGTGAGTACTACATAGCGAGCTGGCAAGGCCTGGGCGAGGCTGAGACGACTCCGTAGGGATTCGAAACCTTCGAACCGTATGACCCTCGGAGTAGAGAAAATTTAACTGGGACCGTAGCGCCGCCTCGCTGATCGTATATTGGCCCGCTGCATTTCCGATTTGGTGATACGTCAAGCATGCGAACTGACTGGTTACGCTGGTCTTTGCGGGCAACGTTGAAGCACCTCTCATCAATCAGCTCAAGCTCCCGCAACGCCGGACAACTGTGGATGCGAAGAGGTTCCGAAATAATCATTGATCAGCGTTTCACAAATCTTACGAGACTGCTGGCTGCAGAACCAATCGGTGGGCTCGCCCGAATGAGACCGAATTCGTAGCTCGCGTCGGTAGTTCCCGTTGAGGATCTTGAGAGAAATTCTTTTAGCGCGATAGATCTCCGAGAGCAAGTCGTAGCCAAAGTCTGGAAGTTTCATACGGCTCCAAGTGCGTTGCACGCGCAGCCGCTCCGCTCGTCGCTTGTCGGTTTGCAGGCTGGCATTTTGTCCCGTCCAACGGAAAGCGCCCAGAAGACTTGGATAGTAGCTGAATGCTTTGCCCATAGCGCCAAGCCGAACGAAGTACTCAAAATCCATGACCACGCGATAATCCACGTCGATGAATATCCCTTGCTCAAAAATCGAACGCTTGAAGAACGTGTTTAGCGTACCGATAAAACAGCCGTAATAGAGCAAAATGTTGTAGTTGAAGCGGTGAGCCGGCTTTGTGCGGAGGACGTGGCCCTTCTCGTCAACCCCAATTCCATCTCCGTAGATCACGTCGGCCTCGGGGTGAGCCTGAAAGGCTTGCGCAATCGCAGGAAGTGCGCCCGGCAAGTAGTACTCGTCCGCGTTGAGCCAGCCCACGATCTCGCCGGTTGCCATCCGAAAACCCTTATTGAGCCCATCCGACTGACCGCGGTCTCCTTCTGACACGAAACGCACGTTTGGGTAACGTCGCACAATTTCCGCAGTGTTATCGCTCGAGAGAGCGTCAATGATAATGTGCTCGAAGTTCGGATAGTTCTGCTCCTGGACACTTCGAATCGCGTCTTCGAGATAGCGCCCCATATTGAGGCAGGGAGTCACGATGGATATGCGCGGAAGGGTGCTCATAGATAGGATCACCTCAAACTTGTTTAGTTATCTCTCACGGCAAGCATGATCGCTAAGGGGTGGTTCAAAAACTTCAGCGGTTGAGCGAGGACATTGGTTTGGCGTTATCGTGCTGCATGGGGGGATGGCTTCCTTTACTATCCCTGATGTACCCATCCTGGCGTAACCGGAGTAGGTCACCATTACTAACATAGACGACATCCTTATGCCCATGTACGTAATCGAGTACTTCTTTTACTTTCCCCCAAAGGCCCAATGACTCGATTTCCCATGAATGACCATACAGATGCCACACTCCGCCGGAACGCAGGACTCGGTCAAAGAGTTGTTTTGCGAGTTGCACCCAGTCGGAACAGTTGTGGCCCTCGCTGGCATACAATCGCCATCGGCGAATCTGCGGCATGCGAAGAAGATTTCGCAGATACGCGTTACGGGACAGAGGGTACGCTTGCAGAGTGACGGGCATAGCAAACGGAGAAAAATCGGGGGAGCAGGATAGCATGCGTGTTGTGCGCGCACCTTTGTATCCAGCCCGTTTTAGTTCGGTGATTGCGTTCTGGTTATAGCGTCCATTAGGGTAGCAGAACATTGAAACTTGTTTCCCGGTGATCTGCTCGAGAGCGTCTTTGCACGTCCGCACCTCGCGCCTGAGTTCCTCCAATGGTAACCGTGGCAGGGTCCGGTGGGAAAAAGTATGACCTCCGATCTCGAAACCCTCAGCAGAGAGAGAGAGTAGCTGGGAGTTACTAAGGCGGACAGCGGCAATGTCGGCGGTTAAGGGTACATAAAACGTACCCGCCAGTCCGCGTTCCCCTAGCATGTCGGCAATCTTCACGTCGGCGCGATCGCCGTCGTCCCAACTTGTGGTTACGATACGCATTTTGGGCCCTGTAAACAGATGGCCATTACCGGCTGGCGTCTGCCGCCAAAGGTACGTTCGAACATGTAAGGCAAACTCCATGCCGCTTACTAAATCTACAAACGAGGTAGTCAATCGCGGTGGCCAACACTTGCCTCTGGGCAGCGTCGAGACCTTGATCAGTCAAAACGAGCCTGGTCATCCTGGAATTATTGTGGACCAAGCGGCGATATCCATCCCGTTGCCGGCAGACTTCATCGAAGCTCAATTCACCTTTTCGGGAAAGGATGGTTGTTTCTGAAGCATCCAGAATCAGCACCAGTTTTTCGCGTGGCGGCACTAATCGTTCCAGCAAATGCGCTGCCCAATGCGGTCCGCCGTAGCGGTAACGTCTGGAGTCGACCAGCACGTCAGAGAATGAACGGTCGAAGATCACCAAGCCGCGGCGGACCAGAACTGGCCAAATCTGGAAAACAAATCCAAGAATGTTATCTAAAAAGAAAAGGAGGAGATAAACCACCGAAGCGATTCGCCCACGCGGTGGGAACCGGTGGGGTTCGGTGACGGCTTCCTCTGATTTGCTTCCGCCCAACACTCCGGGGCGCCAATGATATAAGCGCTGCATGGCAAACAGTGGCTTTAGCGTTTCCGACAAGAAATTTGCCACAGTGGTTTTTCCGGCACCATCCGGACCGAGCAGAACAACGAGCGCTCCCGAAGGTTGCCAGCATCGTTTTGCCGAACGGAAAAGTTTTCGGGATAGGCAGCCTATTACTTGCAAGGGGTGCCGCTTCAAACTGATTACCCAGAGCCGCCGCCGCAAGTCCGGCAGGAGATCTTGGATGCGGGTGTTTGCACACGCCTCAATCACCTTCCGACTCCAACTGAGGCCGAACAATCTTTCTGCAGCGCGGTCTGCTACTTCCCGATCCAACTGCTGAGTTAACGCTTGCAGGCGCTTCACTTCGAAGTCAGAGATGCCACCAGTCGCAGCCGCTGTGGCAAGCAGCAAGGTGAATTCCCTCGCGGGCGAGACCACCCAGACTGCTCCTTGCCTCTGGCGGTTTTCCAAAAGAGCTTCTGCAGAAAGCACTTTGCGGCCCCCGGCGAACTGTCCGAAACAGAAATCGAGAACCGCACATTCGACTGCGTCAGCGCGCAACCACAAAAAGCTGAACAAGTGCCTCTCGGCCGAATCCTGAGTATGCTGAAGTAACCAGTAGCCGTCCTGATGCAGGAGTCTGAAAACCGATGACAGCCTCGTCTCATCCCGTGTGGACAATGCCAGACGCGTTGTGCTCGATTGAAAGTCACCGACCTTTGCATTCTTTGGCGGAAGAACACAATATGAGATACCCAATTCACCCAGACTCATAAAAAGGGCGCGGAGAAAATCCGGATGACTTAGCTGGCGCGCCCCTGTAGGGTCGACAGACGATTGCACGGTCAAAGCTCTTCCACAAGTGATCCTACGTTTGACATGGTCGCTTGTCTTCATCTACGCGGCTGGTGCAGCTGCTGGCTCCTTTATCTTTTCAACTTCCGCTTCGATCCAACGGTAGGTGGGAACGAGTCCTTGGGCGAGGGTTGTGGCAGGCTCCCACCCGAGTACCTGGCGCAGCCGGGTATTGTCACTGTTGCGGCCACGCACACCTTGCGGCTTACTTTGATCGTGGACCTTAACCAGTTTCTTGCCAGCGATCCCGCTGATCAGATCGACCAAATTGTCAATCGAGATAAGTTCGTCGGTGCCAAGGTTGAGGGGCTCACGATAGTCTGAGGCCATGAGCCGCCGTAATCCCTCAACACAGTCAGTTACGTACATGAACGAGCGGGTTTGCTTGCCATCGCCCCAGATCTCGATTTTTTGGCCGTGATCCGCCAAAGCTACCTTACGAGAAATTGCGGCAGGCGCCTTTTCCTTGCCCCCGCTGTAAGTACCCAGAGGACCGTAAACATTGTGGAAGCGAACGATACGAGTGTCGAGTTTGTGGTCTTTCCAGTAATACTTACACATTTGTTCGGCAAAGAGCTTTTCCCAGCCGTATCCCGGCTCTGGATCAGCGGGATGAGCGTCCTCTTCGCACAATGGCGCGACATCGGCGCTCCTTTGCTTGTGCTGCGCGTACACGCAGGCGGATGAGGAGAAAAGGAATTTCTTCACATGATTGACTCGGCTCGCTTCCAGCATGTGCGCGTTGATCAGCGTATTGTTTCGGGTGATGTCTGCCAGATAGGCAGTGATATAGCCGATACCTCCCATATCCGCGGCGAGATTGTACACCTCATCGATCTCGCGGGTGACCCGTTCACAATTTTCGTACTGGCGGAGGTCGACAACCTCAAATTCGTCGGCGGCAGACAATTCAAACTCGGATGACTTGATGTCAGCTCCGCGGACCCAGTATCCGTCCTCTTTGAGTGTCCGGACAAGATGGTGCCCGATGAAACCGCCCGCCCCCGTCACTAATATGCGCTTCTCTATCTTCATTTTGGTTTCTCCTTGAATGTGTTGAATCGATCCTAAAAGATTGGAACTCGGTTGTCCGTGATGCGATAGGATGCTGCCAACCGCCTAGCAGTGCCCTTCGCCCCGGCAAGTGCAGATGTCGGGATGGGGACGTTTCGGTTGTTTGCGAGATGTGAGCGGTTATCGTCAGCCGCGCGCTTCGGGATTCCAGAAACGGCACGACATCGATGGGAGTCTTGTTTGAACCAAAGAATCGATTGCGCCAGAAACCAGATTAAGGCCAGGTGCAATGATTTCCGATTTATGAGGTATCTGTGCGGGCACTGCCCTATAGAAATACTTTCTAGGAAACGCGACGCTCTGAGCAAGAACTGTTGGTGCTCCTCAGCAGCGCCGTCGTCTTTGGTACGGGAGAATCGTTGCGCTCCAAGCAGCCATCCGTCTATTAAGCCGAGTTACAGGCACCTAGTGCGTCGTAGCAGTCAACCCGGTTGGTGGCGCTACAGGTGATCCAGACCCAACCAACAAAATAGGAAGAGTCCCGATCGACACAGTGGTGTCGCTTCCCGATATCGATTTCTCCGCTCCCGACAAGTCCCTGTAACTGGTCCAAGCACCCGCGGGAATGGTGAACGAGCTAGACCCTGAAGTGTTCCATACTGCCTCATAGGTAGATCCGCTGTTGCCCAGGGTACAAGTCCATGTAGACCCCGCGGCGAGGGCGCAAGGGCTCACCATCGTCGAGCCAATCATCCAGTTGTGCACCTGCTGGTATGCAGTGATGTTCGCTGAATTGCCGTTGATCGAACCCCACTGGCTGTTATCCCAGGAGTACCAAGCTTGCTGCGATGTCCCAGCAGCCCAGCTTAATAACAAAAAGCGACCGATGAAGGCCGGCTGCGAGCCCGAGTAGCCGCTATTCGTGCCCCAACTACCTTCCGTATCCCATACTTTAGGCGTACCACCGCTGAAATTCGTGACACTGTCGCGAGCTATTGCTGCCTTAACACAAGGAACGAACCCTGTTGACGCGCAGCTGCCTTGACCCCCAGATGCGCCCGCACCACTAATCACAATCTCCGGGACTACATTAGCCGTGTGCGGATACCCGTGATAACTCACCACGTCAAGATGTGCAGAATTACCGGGAATGGCCTTCCATGCCGCCCACATTTGATCGAAAGCGCCGCCGGATTGGTAATACCCGTCAGGTTGAGCCCATCCCATGCCCACGATAAGCGCAGACGGGTTGACGGCTTTTATGGCCTTGACGATTCGGTCTGACTGGGCAGCATATTGCGCCGGTGTACCGGCGTAGTCCGTTTCATTTCCTAGCTCATACGAGCCGATGTAGCCATGACTGCCACCGTTATAGCGATTCACCAGCGCAGTGACGAAGGCTTGTTGATCAAGTGTATGATCGGGAACAACTGGCCCGCGGCATGCTTGCCCGGGAGGAATTGATCTGCAATCTACACCGTTGGTTGCCCAGGGTGGCGCTTCCGTAAAGAAAAACATGAAGGGCACACCGTGGGCGGTTGCAGTCGATAGATAAGTGTCAAGCATTGACCAATTATAGGTGTGGGTACAGTTGACTGTGCCCGGACACCCGCTTCCTGATGGAGCGGTTTGCTCTATGTAGCTCCACTCCGCCGCCGACTCTTTTCCCATGTTTCCGACAGGAACCGTGGGGTACGTCGAGCCCGGGTTGACAAGCGTCTGGCCGAAAAAGGTAGTGGGAATCGTCCCGTTTGGAGCTTGAGCATGACTCACTTGTGCAAGGATCACTACCATGACAAACACTAGAGCCACCGAGAGTGGGAACAGAAATCTGCAGATTCGCCCGATCCCGAACGGGAAAATCCATTCGCAGGTTCTTTGGTGCTCGCTGGTTTCATTCCGACTGTTTAGGTGAGGCGAGGTCTGGCTTTGCGTATCCGTTGTGAGATTGAAAAGGATTCCCGGGGGGAGAACGGTTGAACGTTTCATTATCAATTTGCCTCGAAATCGTGATTTGCCGTCGACAGTTCGCTTGGAAAATCAGCCCAAGCTGATCCAAACTAATGCAACTGATTCTAGCAATGACCCTTTTGGCAGCACTAGCTTACAGAGGTGCTAGAACCTTTGACACAACTCAAGACGCCTTCTCGGACGCATCGCCTAGCCGACGAAAGTTGGCGCGCGGATCTGACACGAAAACGCTCACTCCCGTCACTCGTCTCCTTTCCCGGACTTGCGCCCGAGGTTAGCTCTAATTTCCTCCATCCCAGTTTTCTTTTGGGAAACCATCGTCTCGAAACCGTCACTGTGCATGACATTCCCGCAATCGTCGCGCCTTGTTCCCGGTCTTCCGTCTGCAGCAATGAGACTTTCGCTCCTCCTTCGTCCCAGAAGCCTTCCAGCCCAACTGTGCGATGGAGTGCGGCGCAAGGGGCTGACGTTTGCCCCGCTTCAGCTCCGTACAAATCGGCAGCCCGCGCTGCCAACCACGGGGGCATGACAACTATAAACGCTGCGACTGCCTCCGCCAGCGACTGACGCACCATGGCCGCGCTTTCGGGCCGCGTTTGCACTGCAGTGCCAGGTTTTCTTCGACGTACAGCGCTTATGATTAAGGATTCGCTCTAGCATTTAGCCGAGGGGTAAACCAACTCGCTATCGCATATTTCTGTGTTTCTGTTACTGGCCAAAGAATACATGCGATTCATCCATTCGCCCTTTTTTCCCCAATTAAAATCGCTTTCGACCCGCCGCTGCGCGGCCCTACCAAAGCGAAAGCGGAGAGCGGGGTCGGCAGCAAGCCGACTGAAAGCACCGGCTAGATCGTCAACGACTTGCTCGGGTGTTGTGGCGGGCACCTTGATGCCTGTCTCTTCGGTTACCTGAAGTGCAGGCCCCCCAAGGTCAAGACAAATGACAGGGCGTCCTGCTGCCATCGCCTCTAGGCACACATTGCCAAAAGCTTCGTGTAAGGCGGGATGAACCAACACATCGCACTCTTCCAGTCTCGCGTAAACCTCTTGAAGTGTGCGGAATCCTCCCCAGAAAACCACTTTCCGTTCCACGCCGAGCTGGCGGGCCAGACTCTTCAGATGATCTTGCTCGGGGCCTGCGCTCACGATCCAATATTCGCTGTCGGGGCAGCTAGCCTGAAACTCTGCAAACGCACGCAGCGACAGGTGAAAACCTTTCCAATGAATCAAGCGCCCCATGCTTATAAGCCTAAAAGGTCTCAAGTCTCGAATGGGAAAAGTCGCAAACAGTTGTCTCTCGCTGCGAGTCATTCCAAATTGTGGGTGGACCTTTACAACTTTGGCTCCAAGCTTTCGCAGCCGTACAGCTGTTTGTTCAGTCGTTGCGATTGCAATGCGAGAACGTCTCGCAGCGATCCGCAGTATCGGATTAAGGGAGGCAAGACTGCGCCCAAAGTTGCGGAATAGCTCATAGAACTTTCCGTGGCTAGAGAGATCCCGCCAGAATCCTGCCGGCGCAGATTCTCCGCCGCCTACCGGTCCCCATACAAACGGCACAGGAAGCAGGGCCAAAAAGCTTGGAACCCAATACTGCCCAAACGTCACGTGGTGGATTATGTCAAAGCTGTTTCGGCGGTGTAATGTTCTCGCAAGAAAGAAAATTGCGAACTGCCACAGATGATAATAAAGGTGTGCTCCATGCTGTTTCCGTTTCCAGAAACGAGCCCACTGCGGAAGATCGAAGTAAACCCAATGAACATTTGGCAGCGGATCTTTGGCTAAGGCCCGTTCAATCAGATCACGATTGTTCGCTCGCGTTATCACCCAGACTTCGTGAAAACGGGCAATCTGCTGAACCCACATCCAACCAACAGCAGGTTCAGAACCCTTGTCCGGTTCGCATGCGTAAGCTGAAATAAGTACTCGCAGATGTTGTCCTGCCTGTCCTGGCAATTAGCAATTTTGTGAACTCACCATCATGACCCGATCGCGGGCTGATGAACTCGACAAGTTCGTTTAAGTTCGACCTTTGTTCGCTGCTCGAAAAGCTCCGGGTGGACCGTGCTGACGTTCAAAACGCTGCCACAAGTGTTCGATGACAATGGTAGTAGCCTCAGCACTGAGTTGGGAGAACGACCCTGTGGAATTGACAACGCGAACAGAAGGCCTTCTATCACCGCAGGTTGCACGCGATTTTCTTTGGCCGTCTGTCTCTCCCGAGGACATTTCCGGTTTGCGAGAAAGAACGCCTCCCTCCGTGGCGTCCAGAACCAGCATGAGATCAGGTTGCGGTATTAGCCGGCGCAGCATCCTCGCCAACCACGACGTATCTTCATATGGATAACGTTCCGGATCAGTCAGAACCTCGTTGAAGTAGCCGTCGAATACAACTAGACCCGATCGGGCAAGAACCGGTCGAATTACAACCCAGTACCCCAGCCAATATTCCACAAAGTGAGCTAAAAGCCTGCCGGGGGCCCAGCCATGACGACGCAGACCTACGAGGAGGGAGCGCGCCTGCTCGCGCGTGGTGTTTGCTCTCCACAGTTTGAAGGGCCAATGAAAGAGCTTGTGCCTGTCGAACGCGGGACCAACCGCTTGAACCAGATGCTCTATAAGTCTGTTCTTAACTGTCCCGTCTGGACCCATGACAGAGATAAAAAGACCCGTAGGGTGAGACCATCTACGAACAAGCCGTATGAAATCGGAAAGCAGATCCGCTGTCAACCTCAATGGATTTCGCACAAGACTTGTTTGCCACGCCCGTCTCCTACCTTTCGCGAGGAGGGGGTTCAGGCGACCGCTTTCGCACGCGTTGACGATACGTATCTTCACTGCGCCCAGCAAAACCTTACCGGCTAGTTTTTCCGCTGTGGGCCGGCCTAACCGCTCAACGAGGAACTTCAGTCTGCGTTGGTGCCTCGCAGGCGCGGTTGCCTTCCAGATTCTTCTCGCCAGCAGGTAAGTGAATTCTTCCTCGAGAGCGGGTACCCAGAACATGTCGTGCCTGCGGCGGCTGAAGAGAAGCAGCTTGACGGACGGTGCGAGCAGAGCGCCACGCTGGTGCTTGAAAATAACGTCAATGGCCAGAGAGTTGATCGTGGGTCCTTCGAACCATAAAAAACGAAAACAGTATGATTCCACGTAATAATTAATAACCTGAACCAGCGAATACCCCTTGCTCTTCAAAAGCCGAAACACAAATAGTAGACCTTGATAATCTTCAGGATGCACCGCGATATCCAAGTCGCTAGATAATTGTTGTGGTATTTCGTCCCACGAGTGAAGTACACAATAGCGAACATGGTTGCGATCAAGACAAGTAAAGAAACTTAACAGTAAGTCCTCGCGGCTGCGACTCGACGCAGACGTCTGTTTTGACCAATGAGCGAGGGGGGCTCCGCTTTCCACATTTTTAGAAATCATGTGGTTAGCCAGCTTTCCGCTCTCCGGCATGGGGCAGTAAGATAACTTCTCAAGTTGCTGGCTAGAATCTCGACATTAGGCTCAATGAAAAAGCGGACGATCCAGTTCGAATAGCCGGGGACCTGATGAACTTTTAGTCTCGGCGCAAGCCCCATCCAATATTGGCTCTCCCAATCGCCGCCTGGTTCCCGACGAGTTGCCTGAAAAAGCGCCATTTGCCCAGGAAACGGTTCAGGACGATAGTCTCTCAAAGCGGGTCCCAGGATCTCTTGAATGTTTCGGCCGCGACCGTTGGCCTGAGGCGGTCGTAACTGGTGAAGGAGTTTCCGGAGCCGTTCATTGAGGATGTTGGAGAGAACCCTGCTGCGCGCGCGGATATGGTCCTTGATGTACTCGATCGCTTCTCCGTAGTTCAAGCCTTGCAGGTTCTCGGTATGAAACTTTACTCTCTCGGTCAGCCAACGCCGTTGGACTGCATTCGAATGTTCAATGTAGTCCTGGTAACAGATATGAGGTTCGAACAAAGCTAGGGTTGCGACTTGTTGGCCCTGAGATAGGAGATGAGTGGCAGTTGCATAAGCCAGTAACCCTCCTGCACAGATGCCCCCAAGATGATACGGACCCTCCGGCTGTAATTCACGCATTTGCCTGGCGAGAGAAGCTGCCACGTCCTCCATCCTATAAGGGGCGGACACTTGGCTTCCGTCAACAAGGGTTGGATCAACACCGATCAGGGGTTGGTCAGAGCCCAGGCGTCGCGCTAGAGACCGGAAGATGGGGCCTGCAGTGAAGCCAAAGCAGAAGAAGGGTGGATTAGACCCAGAAGGCTGAATAGGAGCTAGTGCGGATGGCCAACGAAGAGCACTACTGTTGCCCAGCACGGAGGCCTGTTTTTCAATAGTTGGTGCTTCGAAGATCGCGGCCATCGATAGTTTCTTGCCGAACGTCTGCTCGATTCGCCGAAGTAGTTTTGCAACAAGCAGGGAATGTCCGCCCAGTTCAAAGAAGTTTTCTTTGACCCCGACACTACGTACATTGAGGACGGACTCCCATAGTTTCGTTAGTTGGGATTCAATGTTGTTCCTAGGGGCTATGTATCCTTTGTGCGGCGGCAAGTCCAATTGCTCGGGCAGCGGGAGAGCTCTGCGATCCACCTTACCATTCGGAGTCAATGGCAAAGCGTCCAAGAATACGAAGCGGGATGGAAGCATGTAATCGGGCAGTCTCTTTTTAAGGAACTCGCGTAATTCATCAGCAGCGAGAGCCTTCGTTCGGCCGACAGCAACATACGCGACCAACCGTTTGTCACCTGGACCGTCTTCCAGCGCGACAACCACGTTTTTGGCGGCTCCCGGATATTCGGCTAATACTGATTCTATTTCGCCCAGCTCGATTCGAAAGCCTCGTACCTTCACCTGATTATCAATTCGTCCCAGGCACTCAATGTCTCCATTGGGCTGATACCTGGCAAGGTCTCCGGTCCTATACAAACGCGCTCCACTCCCCTGTTCACGAAATGGATCGGGAATGAACTTATCCGCGGTCAAGTCAGGACGATGAAGATATCCTCGGGCAACACCATCGCCACCAATGTATAGCTCCCCAGGGACACCGACGGGCACCGGTTCGAGGTTGCTGTCCAGGATGTAAATCTGCGTATTCGCGATAGGCTTGCCGACCGTGATTGGACCCGCGCTCGAAGTGATTTGCGACGTGGTAGACCAAATGGTGGTTTCAGTGGGGCCATACATGTTCCAGACCGCTGAAGATCTGGTTAATAACTCGCCGACCAGGTCACGCGGCAAGGCCTCTCCACCGCACAGCACTTTTAGGTCCTTGCTGCCGCGCCATCCGGCTTCCACGAGCAGTCTCCAGGTAGCCGGTGTGGCCTGCATCACCGTGGGTACTGTTCTTTCTAAGGTTTGCCGCAATTGATACCCATCCGAAGCCGTATCGCGGCTAACCAGCACGACACAGGAGCCCACAATCAATGGCAAATAGACTTCCAATCCGGCAATGTCAAATGACACCGTTGTTACTGCCAACAGAACATCCTTTTCTGTTAGCCCAGGCCTTGACCGCATCGAAACCAAGAAATTAACGACGGAGCGGTGACAGATCTGGACACCTTTGGGCTTACCAGTCGATCCTGAAGTATAGATTACGTACGCTAGATCTTCGGCACGTGCCCTTCCACAACAATTCTCAGGACTTTCTCGGGTAATCGCACCCGAATCGATGAAAACCAATTGATCTTTGTATTCAGAAAATCTCGAGCGAAACAGTTCCTCTGTTACTAGTACCTTCAATCCAGAATCCTGAAGCATAATGGTGAGCCGATCCGATGGGTATCGGGGGTCGAGCGGAACGTAAGCGCCTCCTGCCTTCAGAATTCCAAGTAACCCGATGATCATATCGGGTGAACGCTCAATGCAAATGCCCACAAGGACGTCTGGGCCGACACCCTGTTTCAGCAAACAGCGCGCCAGCTGATTGGACCGGTTGTTTAGCTCACCATAGGTCAATCGTCGGTTCTCAAACACAACCGCAATGGCATCGGGCGTTCGGGCAGCCTGCTCCTCAAAGAGATGATGGATGCATTTATTTTTTGGATAATCCGCCTGCGTATCGTTCCATTGCACCAGCAGTCGATGTAGTTCGTCATCATTCACCGGAGATGAACTCAACTGAAGCTGCTCGGAATTTTCAGAAATCTGCTCGACGTCGGCCATTAGGAGATCCTCGTCCCCGATACGTTGGAAAATTGGATGGGAGTGATGACTATCTGTACCTGCCCAGGTACGTGTTATGGACACCGGTTTCGCTCATCGACTTGAGCGAGTCCAAGCGCACAGTTTTACGGTTCAGCTCTGTGACTCAAGTTTAGTGAGTGTTCGTGGCTGCGGTCCTCCGGCAAGAAATGCCGGGGATGCTCCTGTCATCCCAATCTTCGCGCAGACATAAGACACGTAGAAAGCGAGCGTCAAGGTAGCAAGAACAGGGAAGTATTCGAGCGCGTCAGCATAACTCTCGCCCGTATTTATCACCAGGAAGGAGGTGATGACCGAAAGCAGCAGTACGCCGATGTCGTGATTGCTGTGGTCCAGAGACCTAAGCTGCCAGCCGTTCCTCCAGCAGATCGCGAGGAACGCGAACATGATTACAAGTCCCGTGAAACCTAGCTCGGCAGCAATATCGAGATATCCGTTATGAGCAGACGTGGGCGCCCACTCCACCGCTCCTCGATGCACCCGATCGGAGGTCCAATAGGCGCCATAGCCATAACCCAGCCACGGTTGCGCACATACATCGCGCCAAACGACATCCCATAGCTCTGTACGACCGGAGACCGTCTGAAGCGCGTCATCACTGGCACCCCGTTTCCACAATGCGCCGAACGAGTCGCTGGAGGCAAGCGCGAGAAGCAGGCAGCCAACCGTCGCGACTGCGGCAATCCGGCCCTTACTACGAGCGTTCAGGACTTCGCACGTAAGTAATCCTGCCGCGGTGGCGATCAGGCTGGTTCGTGATTTGGATAATAGCAACGCCGTTCCCGAAACTGCCAGGATGGCAAGCGGTATCCCAGCAGCGTGCCAGATATTGCGATTATGACGAGTCACCCAGATGGCAAGAAAAACCAGTGCCGCCACCCATGAGAACTGATTTTCTCGTCCAAATGATCCCAGTCGCCAGCCAAGGTCGAAAAGGTGGAAGTTTCCTGCCGCGATGGCAGCCACCAGCACCGCGGCGCAAGCAAGCGAACCTAAAACGCAAATGTGACGCACCAAGAGCGTACCGCCCTGCCGATGCTGGCCGTAATACCCAACCGCCATCCCGGCCGCAAAAACGGTACAGCAGATGGCAACGGCTGTACGCCGAGCGGTAAGCGCGGGATCAGCAGACCAGAGTTCCGACAGGAGGGCCAAAGGAAGAAACAGGAAAAACCACCTCAACGCATCCGAGCCACCCACTTCGAAACGAACGCGAAGTAAAAGGAGCAGACCAATTCCGAACAGGGCGAGGATCGTGACCTGACGCACTGAATCACCCGTCTCGATGTCATTTGCCATTACAGCCGTCGATACCAGTTCCGCGGGTTGGGCACTGAAGATGAATCGCATCGGTAACCAAACCAAAAGGGCGACCACAAGCGGCATTAATAGCGCTGGTCTGTAAAGCACCACGAGGCTTCCCAAGCCGGCCAGAATACCGGCAACGGGCGAATAGACGAACACACACGCGGCGACGAGCATAAGTAATGCGAAGCGAAGCCATACGCCGAGGCGCATCGCCGGCATTGCGCTGCTGCTGTATCGATGAGAACGCATGGTTATTGATCTACCAAGGGCATGATCGAAGCCGGGCACGCGTTGAGCTCTATCCGAGATTGCTCCACGCGGCGGTAGAAAAATCGGAACACCAGGACCACCGCTACCCCGTTGGCCAGGACCAGCGTCGCAACCGCACCGGGCACTCCAAAAATCAGCGTGGCAGGAATTCCCACGCATACGGTGATCCCGCTGGAGACACAAAAGGCCGCAAAGACTGATGACGTCGACCGAACGGCACGCAGCCCAATGCCCGGCCCGTGAGCGGCGACGGCAAGGATCGAAGATAGGCCCACCCAGGGCACGAGAGGACTCAGTCCGGTGTACTTGTCGGCATAAAGCGCGTGAAGAGCTTGAGTGCTGAACAGCACCAAGATCACCCAGTAAACCGCAGCTCCGGCGGCAAACAGAACAGTCACCTTGCGCACCAGAGAGATGACGGAGGCGGAACCGTGAGAACTCTCCCGTTGCGCCGCGTAAGGTTGTGCCAGGAGGGAAAGCGCAGTAGCGGTTTGCCCTACCGGCAAGGTGAGATTCAACAAGGCCCGCAACTCCGCCGCGGGCAGCATCATGGAGTGCCCGCTGAACAGCACATAATAGATGTTGGAGGGTATCCAAACTACGAACGAACTGGCTAGAATCCAGCGCCCGTAGCTCCAATGCTGCACACAAACACTCCGCAGCGTCATTCCAGGGCCGGCTCTGTAAACCGGCTTTAAACGAATGAATTGCACCAGGGCGGCAACGAGCGCGGTAGCGGCCATGAGCAGAAATACAGTCAAAGGCGATATCTGGCCACGACGTTGGAGGACCAGAATGCCCAGCAACAGCAGTACGCCGTACAGACACCCGCCGACCATGGAACCTTTAGGGGAGAGCTTAACGTAAAACGCATTGCGCGTGAGCCATAGAAGCAGGATGCAGGGCGTCGCGACCGCTATCCCGGCTATGGCCGAGGATAATGCGTTGGCGTGCATGAGCCTGCCCTCGACCCAGGATGAGACTCCCAGAACCAGCAGCAGCAGCAGCGACAAGCCGATGTAGACGCGCAACAGTATGCCGAAATACTCCCGCAGGCGTTCTCTGTAGGTGGAGGGACCGAAAACACTCATGGGCTCCAAGATGAGCGCTTGGAAAATCAGCGACAGCAGCAGGAACAACGCATAGGCAATTGCGTATGCCCCGTATTGTGCTGGCGCCAACCACCGCGCGAGCAGAACCCCGACGATGAAATTCGATCCCGTCATGACTCCCTGGTCGAGCACAGCTAAGGAAGCCTTTCCCACCCACGTCTTGATACGTGCCCAGAACGCGGGAAATCGAACGTTCTGAACAAAAGCGGCAACAGCAGTGAGCTTCATGTTTTCCGGATCGGGCTGGTCACAACCGCTTGTATACGGAGGCAGGTATGGGATACTCGCGTTGGTTAAGAACCGTTCCTAAGACTTTGATGCCGGTGCTTTCTAAGTCGTCGACGGCGCGCTTGACTGCAGGTCGGGGTGTATGGCCTGCCTTCAACACCAAAACGGCCCCATCCACCAAAGTCCCAGGCCGCACTCGGGAACCTCTGGTCGCCGAAGACATGTCCAGCAGGACATATTCAAATTCTTGTCGCAAGAGAAGCAGTGACGCTTCGAGTCGTTGCTGCGAAGACATAGCATCATCAGCTTCAGTGTTGGCCCCCGGCAGTACCCAAAGATTGCCTCCAACTTTTCGAACCAATGTGTGCAGAGGCTTGTCCTCGATAATCACTTCCCATCTTTGGTCATTCGGGACCTGAAAATGCTGGCGGATCCAGCTCGAATTTGTCCCGACCTCGACCAGGCATACCGAAGCAGTCGTTTCCGCACAAAGCGCCTCCGCGCTGTGAACGACGACCCAGGTGCACCCCACACCCGAAGCCGCTCCGGTAAACAGGACACACCGCGAATTACCATCGGCGAGGAATAACCGATGCACCAGTTGGTGAAGCGCTTCGGATGTTCGCGGTCCAACCTTAGACTTCAGCCTCCTGAGTTCAACAGGTTCGGCCTCGCCCCGCTGCCGAACGACGGAGCTCGCAAACTTCCTGTCAACTTCCTTAAGGAGCTCAAAGTGTCTGCTCATTGTGGGCTGCTCATTGGTTTGCCTGGAATTATCTGCGGGGTCCACGGCACAACTGGCACAGTTGCTAGCACGGGTATCTGGACAAACTGCTCAAGCTGCTGTGGGGTTCTAAATGTATTGTCAGCGTGCTCAAGCGTGAACCACAGTCCGGCCGTGAGAACCGTTGCGAGTGCCAGCCCTACCAGGAAATAAGAGGCCCTTGAGCGGTTAGGGATGTAGGAATGGGTGGCGGGCTGAATGACTGTAACGTTCAAAATCCTATGTTGATCAAGGACATGAGTAATGCGGGCTTCCTCTCGTTTCCGCGTGTAAAGAGCGTAATTTTCCTCCGCCGATTTCGCGTTGCGTACGAGGTCCCCATATCGCAGTTGCTGTCCATCCATCGCGACTGCCTGGCGCTTATAGGTTTCTACAATGCGGGAAAGATTGTCAGCTCTAGAGTCCAGGGACTGCAGCTGTGCCTTGGCCTTCGCCAGCTCGGAATCCGTCCACTGACGGATAGGATTGACATCGGTCGTCTGATCACGCAGAGGGGAACTCTTGGCAGACGAAAGCGCCGCCTCAGTCGTGGCGATTTCTTGCTCAAGCTCCTGCAGGGGTGGATAGGTAGGCTTATATTTGGCCAAAAGTTCGGTACGTTTTAATTCCAACTTAAGAAGGGTGGCCTTCAAATCCTGCAACAATTGCGGATTATCCGAACTGCGTACTTGGGTCGTCACGCGGTCCGGCGCAAGCGCTGCTTCCTTCTCCAGCGTCCGAATCCGAGCGTTGGTTTCAGAGATTTGCGAGCGCGTCTCTTGCAGCATGGCCTCAAACTCATTCTGCTTTTGCAACATCGCATCACGTTGCGCTTGAGGTGTCACTACCCCATTTTTGCCCTGCGAAAATTCACTTAATGCGGCCTCTGCTTTCTCTAATTCGTCGGAATATTTTGCAACCTCCTGATCAAAGAAACCCAGATCGCTGGAACTATGCACTGCTACGTGCTTTTCGAGATAGGAACTTACCACTGTATCGACTACGCGGGCGGAAAGCTCGGCTGAACGGGAGCTGTATCGGATACTGAGCATGTTGGTCTTAGGAAGAACTTCCACCTTGAGGCGCGAGCGTAGCGGAGCCGTTGCCTCCCCGATGTTCCGTTCCAGCTCGACCTGCCCATTGGCGGGACGCACCAGTCCGCACTCGATCACGACCTTGCGGAACAAATCGTCGCTCCGGATTAGTTCCACTTCCGAGTTCAACTCTTCTCCGCTTATTACAGATTCACGTGTCTGAACTTGGTCTGCACCCGGCGTAAGGACAGGATCCACACGTTGATGTTTGACCAGTATCTTTGCTTCGGATTCATATTGTCGTGGAATCAAGAAAGCGACAAGCGCCGCGAGCAAAACGATCCCCAAGAAACAGGAGACGAGCACTCTTTGGTAACGAAAACCTGTAGCTAACAGGTCACGGACATTCAGAACCGGCGGACGGTGTTGTTGCCTGACCATAAGTACATTACGTTGCACTGCAATGCCTTCGCCATTCGCTTCGTCCATAAAAAACTCCCGTGAGGTTTCTAGAAAGTTGTGCCCAAGCCGATTCCGGGGTTCGGAATGAACTGCCGAATTTTGGAAAAGGCGCTTTGCGGGACAAAAAGTGTGTCACCGGGCTTCAAATGAGTATCCTCCGTGAGGTCACGGCTTTTCAGTATCTTCTTCACATTTACCAGCCTGGCTTCGTACAGGTCCGGGGAAACCTTTCGGTACAACACTACCTGCGAGTGTTTGGCTGAATTATTGAATCCACCCGCAATGGCGATGGCCTGAGTAATCGTCATGTCACCCCGCAACTCGTATTTACCCGGGTGTCCTACTTGTCCACCGACGACTACATACGGTTTCTCGAAGTCCTTGAGCACGATGGCGATTGCCGGATCCTGCAGAATCTTGCCGTACGCGTTGCGCACGATCTCGGCAACCGCTGGGAGTGATCGTCCCGCAACACGCACATCTCCGACCTCGCGGAGAGAAATGTACCCGTCCGGTTGTATGGTCACGGTTTGATTGAATTCGGGCGTGAACTCGAAGGTGAGTTCCAACACGTCGTCAGCTCTTAACTCGTATCGAGGATATCTCTGGGTTTCGAGTTGCGGGTGCAATTTGCCTTTATCGGGGCTAGGGTCAGCCTGAGTAGCATCACCCGATCGCTTGCTTTCACCGTTCTGCGCGAGGCTGCTGGTGATGACGAGCGCTACCATAAAGAAGACGCCGATTGTGCCGGTCAAGGTAAATCGCTTTTGCGGTGGGAATGGCCCGAAAATCTGGTAGTTGGTCACCGAACTCTCCTAAGCCGTACGACGAGGGAAGGGCGAGGAACACTTTGGATCGATGATACTATACTGATCAATTTTGTACAGAAGCGTTCTATAGCTGACCCTAAGCAGGCGCGCGGCGGCTCTACGGTTCCAGGATGTTTGGTCAAGCACCAGTGCGATCGCACCGCGCTCTGCTTCTCCTCTTACGCTTTGCAATAGCGATTTGCTACCGAAATCATTGAATCTGGATTCGAAGCCTTCAGGCGCCTCTGACTTCGGGGGAATTTGCCAAGCATTGTATACGTTTCGATCGAAAGAGATCGCTGGACCGTCGTTCGCTTCGATTAAGTAACGCTTTACGAATTTCTCTAACTCCCGAAAATTCCCGGGCCATGGATAACTCTGGCAAGATTCCACCACCGCGGCCGAGAAATTCCGCGGCGATAATGCCGATTGCTTTGCCACTTGGTGCATGACATGGTCCAGCAGCAGGGGAATTTCCTCCCTCCTGTGGCGTAAAGGAGGTACCTGGACGGTACAAGCGCTCAGGTGATAATAGATCCCTTCATTTAATTTCCGTTCCGCCAAGGCGTGATCGACTTTCACGTCGGAAGTCGCCAGAATTCGCACATCCACGTGCACCGTATTCTCTCCGCCGAACCGGGAGAACGGTTTGTCCTCCAGCACGCGAAGAAGTTCGGCCTGGAGCCGGGCCGGCATTTCCGTGATCTGGTCGAGCAGGATCGTGCCCTTATCACAAAGCTCAAACACTCCAGCTTTTACAGGTTCATCGTCGGTGAAGGCGCCTGCTTCATAACCGAAAAGCTCTCCTTGCAGAAAATCCGCCGGGAGTGCAGCACAGTTCACTTTGAGGAAGCGATGATCGGAACGAGCGGAAAGCTTGTGAATCAGCCGGGCGATAAGCTCTTTTCCGCTGCCGCTCTCTCCCAGAATCAAAACGGGGATGTCAATCTTGGCGAGAACTTCAGCGCAGGCCCGAATCTTGCCCATGATGGGACTGGCTGCAATAAAGAAGAGCTCCGCACTATCCTCAATACAATTATTTATGTAATTAGTGCTTTCAGTTTCCATGTCGCTCCTCAGCCGACCCAATCATTGGACGAGCTGTTCGAACCGAAACCATAGAGAATTAGCAAGGCTCGATGTCGTATCCCTGAATGCTGACCGCCAGGGATCGGTGGATTGCGCCCACCGAAATCACCAAGACATCGTCGCTGTTTCGTCGGAGAAAAATACCCTCCACGCCGTCCAGCGCACCGCCGCGAACTCTGACGCGCTGCCCTACCTCCAGAAATGGGTGCGATACACAAGTCATATTTCGGTCGACGATGGTTCTCACCGACGCGATCTGCTCTTCGGGAATTGCGGAGCCTTCCGGCGCACAACCCACGAAGCGAACCACCCCAGGTGTACGTAGCACCTTGACGCGCCATTCGTTGCAAGGGATGAGTTGAATGAAAAGGTATCCGGGAAATAACGGAAGTTCTACTTTCTTCCGGCGGTCACTCCAAAGGTGGGTTTTGGTGATCGTGGGCAAGTACGAAGACATGCCCCGCATCTGCAGGTGGTGATTAACGAATTTCTCATGGCGCGAACGCGTCTGAACCGCATACCAGATCGGCTGAGCACTTTCAGAAAACGAGTGAGTGTAGTTTTCAGTACCGACCAACGTATTCACAGCTCCGCCCTCTCGGTCACACCAGTTCTCTGGTGTTCCGCTTGAAAGTGAAATAGCACGGCGCTTCGGGGGGAAGGTGCTGATGCGAGCGACGACTTGTTAACAGCACCTTAACCTAAGTTTGCAAGAAGCTGCAAGATGCAAGAATTCCCGGGGCAACTCGGGCTCATCTCACCCGGGCCCTGCTATCAAGGTGGACATGGCCTTGCGGACGGGAGACGAACAGATCAGTGCAGCTAGAGACATCCTTCTCTCACTCAAGGACGGGAGGTTCAATCCGGAGACCTTGCGGATTGTTGCATAATGTTGAACACAAACGATTTGCATCGCTGGGTCTTCATCAAATTCATTGAGTTCAACCGGAAGTTTGTCTGGGCGGCAATGGGAATTTTCCACGACCAACAAGTTGACGGGCGTGGCAACCCCGACCCTATGCAGAAACTCGCAAACGTGAGATGATTCGAGTTGACTTTGTTTATGCTGCGTTGTACAAGAAGAACCTCGATCTTTTAAGTCCTACCTCTCCCCCTGTAGGACAAAGGAACCCCACGCTGGCCGAAGTGCAAAGACGTTCGGTTTCGTTATTTTTTGCGACTCAAGGAGGAGTAGAAGTGCAAAGTACCCAGCCGCTTTATCGCACGATCCGTGTTCTGGTTGCCGACAGTAGTCCGATTACGAGCCACCTTCTGGCCGAGGCCGTTGGAAGGCATCGTGGAATCGAGATTCTAGCATTTGGCTCGGACCCAGAAAAGTTATTCAGCGGGATACTCAAAAGTATGCCGGATGTAGCCCTGATCAGTGCCTGGCTGGGGGACGATCCAAACGGCGGATTGCAACTTCTGCGGAGGCTACGGGTAGAACGGCCCAGCCTGAAGTCGGTGATATTACTCGATTCTCAGAGGCCCGATACCGTCGTTCATGCTTTTCGATCCGGTGCATCTGGGGTGTTCGGCAAAAACCTGCCAATTAATATGCTTTGCAAGTGCATAAGGGCTGTGCACGATGGGCAGATTTGGGCCAACAGCGAAGAACTCGGTTACATTGTTGCGGCTCTCTCGGCCACACCCCGACTCCAAATCGTCGAGACCCGTGGATTGGCACTGCTTTGCAAACGAGAACAAGAGGTAGTGCAGTCGCTAGCCGAAGGGCTTACGAATCGACAGATCGCCGACAGACTGAAAATAAGCCCCCATACAGTCAAGAATTACATGTTCAAAATCTTTGATAAATTGGGCGTATCGACCCGGCTTGAGTTGATATTTCTATTCCTCTCCCGCTCTGGCGACGCTAGCCAAACAGTTCCCGGGCTTCGCGAGTTCCAGCCGGACAAAAAGCAAGCGACAAACAGAAAGCAGCCAAATCCTGAAACTGTCGTGCAAATCCCCAGGCGACTCCCACAATACGAACTTGAATCAAGGCTTGAATCAAGGAAAGATCAGCCCGCGATTGGAACTAGTCTCAGCAACTTGGCGTGATTTGCCACCGATGCCACGCTCTGAACCCCTGAGGGATTGGGACAGCGAGAGGACAAGATAGGCTACTTGCAGATCGACGCCGGATTAAAGCGGTACCTCGATTAGAACTGGTCCGGCGCTAACGAGTCCCTCCCGCAACGTCTTTGCAAATGCCTCGAGCGAATTAACTCTGGTGCCGGGCACCCCCATGCCCTGCGCAAGCTGCACCCAGTCGAGATCGGGTCGACCGATTTCGAACATATCTAAAGCTCGTTGACCGGGTTTCCCTAGACTTACATAAGAGAACTCGCGCTTAAGGACGGCGTAGTCTCGGTTGGCGAACACCACCGTAGTTACATTCAGGTTCTTTCGCGCCATGGTCCATAGCGCTTGCAATGTGTACATGCCGCTGCCGTCGGCAGTCAGGCACAACAGGCGTCTGTCGGGGCAAGCTACCGCGGCTCCTACGGCCAAGGGCAGGGCAATTCCAATCGATCCTCCTGTATTGCCAAGCCAGTCGTGCCGCGGAGCTGCTTTGGTTGCCGCCATCAGTCCTCGGCCGGAGGTCATCGACTCGTCTACCACGATCGCGTTTTCAGGGAGAAGTGCACCCACGACGGCGGCTAGGCCGGGTAGGGTAATGTCGCCCTGAGGCGAAACGGGACGCTCAGCCTTCGGTGTTGAGGTGTGCGTCCCTTGCGATGAGAATGCTTCTGCTAAGCCAGCCAATGCGCTGACTCGATCTTCGCTTGCGGTTGAAAGTTGGTGGATCTGACACTCTGGCGGGACAAAACAAGTATCTTTCCCGGGGTACGCGAAATAAGCCCTTGGAATATCGGCACCCACCAATATCAGCTGACGAAATTCCTTGAACTGCTCGATTCCTTGCTCGAGCACATAGGCCACCCGCTCTACCGCAGGAAGTCCTGCCCCTCGTTCTACACGCGTCACGGGATACGGAGCGAAGAGTTTGGCCCCCGTGACGGACGCGATGCGTCCTGCGTCGACCAAACCCGGTCCGTAAAGCCCGTCCCCCGATAAGAGAATTGCGGTCGGCAAGCCTGACCGAAGCATGGTTACCGCGTGCTCAATCGACTGTGCGTTGGGCATGGCTGCTCGGTGCAAGAGAGGGAGCGCGGCGATCGATCCGCCCTCGCTCCAAGCAAAGTCTGCGGGAACGATTAAGGTGGCGATCTGACCGGAAGCAGCACGGGACGCTACCACCGCGTCAGCCGCATCACTGCCGACCTCGGAAACGTTTGTCGCTGTCCGCAGCCATTTTGAGTACGGCCGCGCAATGCCCTCAACATCGGATGTCAGCGGCGTATCGTGCTGCAGGTGATAGCTCGCGTGTTGACCTACGATGTTGACAATCGGCACTCGGGCTCGGCTTGCATTGTGCAGATTGGCAAGGCCGTTTCCGAGGCCGGGACCAAGATGAAGCAACGTGCACGCCGGCTTTCCGGTCATGCGCGCATACCCATCGGCGGCGCCGGTTACCACGCCTTCAAAAAGGCCCAGCACGCACTGCATCTCCGGGATGCGGTCGAGTGCCTGGACTAGATGAATTTCTGAGGTGCCAGGATTGGAAAAGCAGACTGTTACATCCGCGCCCGCCAGCGTGCGAATGAGGCTTTCTGCGCCAGTCATTTCGGATTAATTCGTTCGCTCACTTGCCCGAAGCATAGCAGGAACAAAAGTCTTAAGGCAGCAGCTCAGTCATCGTGCAAACTCGACGCAGGACATGCATCGATTTTGGAACGGCCCGAGCGTCTATTGCCAATGATTCTCTCCGACGAAATTAACTCCCCTCGCTTGTCTGTCTTTAGTCAGGGCCAAGACAGCGTATGCGGTCGCAGCATCTCGCATGAAATGTCCAATGTTGGAGGATGAACTACGGCGCTTGTTCAATGAGGATGAATACCAGGAACCGTCCTCAGGACTCTGGTTCCGAGCTAGCCATATGAGCCCGCGACTCACGCTTGGGCTTTGCCTCGACATCGCGATTTCTTGTAAAACAAGTGTGATCAGTCCAGTCGCGTAACCGTCACTTTCCCCGGACTGGCGCGTCCAGTCAGAACGCAATCGCCTTCTCGCGAAGGAGTGTAGACTCCAGCCTTCCGGCCAAGCGTTCGATGAAAGCTTCCAACCTCCGTCCGCGTTCTGTTCGTTCATGAGTTCGTGAACGATCGACTTCTGCTGATCCGAGTTGAGGAGCCCCGGAAGCTTCGCGGAAGCCCAGAGAAGCACCGCTCGGTTCAGTACCGACTGCTTGGTGGACTCACGATTCAAATAGCTAATTAGAAGGCTGACTCGATCTTGGACGTCGGAAGAAGAACGATACTCCTCGGGAGCAATCCCGATCGCAAGTGCCGCGAGCGCCGCTCCGTAGTATTGGGAATCTGTCGCTTCCCAGGGCTCCAAACCGAACTGGAGCCAAGACCACGCCCCCTTAGAATCGCCTTCTCTCAGTTGCACTGCCCACATGTTGTTGAATGCTGATCGAGTGATGGCGCTGAGCCTCCCGCCCTGCGTATCGCTGCTCGCTAGGATCAAAGCGTTAAGAACAGCCTCTGTCCCGCGAGATTCCGCCGGCTTTCCATCGCCGTAACGCTCACCAGTATCATCAGTATAGTAAGGACCGACCTCGTTCCATAGGCGCACGCGTTTAGCCACATTCTCGACAATTTTGCGTTCGGCCTCGGCCGGTCCCTGCTCGGCGAGCGCCGATCGCAAAGCTTGGCGCGATAGCACATAAGGCACAACTGTGTGACACGAGACGCAAAAAGTCCCGTGATCCCGGGCAGCCACGGGCCATCCTATCCAGCTAACTTCTCTTTGATCCAAATACTCTGCGGCGGTCTTCGGATTCCACGTCTCATGTGGGATTTTTGGGGGTCGCGAGCACGCAACGAGAGATGCAGCCACTAAACATAGCGCCGGTAGCCACCCATCTCTGAATCTAACCCGCGCGAGCATTGATCCTCCCTGTGACTGTAACCGAGAGCTTCTTAAGAGGGAAGAACCGCGGTTCAGCGATGGGTCCCCACATAAGCGTCTGTCACCGTGACTAAAGAATCTCAGCACAATTTGTCACGCAAGGCAACTGGAAAAGACCCTCCAGTGAGGCAAGAAACGTCGGCTTGCCCGAAGCGCAAAGTGCAATCCTTAATATTAGCCAAGCGCACCTTTTGAAGTTGAGCATGCGGCTCTCGTATGCAGTCTGGTCTGTTAACGAACCAGCCAAATCCCCATAGAAGAAACTCGGGCGAAACTTTTCTGTGGGCTGCTACGGGACGAAAGTCTATGTAAATGGCCAATCAGCCCAGTCATTTCCAAAGTTTAAAATCTCGCGAGATGAACGGCCGGCGCCGATCACCTACGACCCGTGACTGCGGCGAACGGCGGGGCCTCTCCATATATTCGAGGCCTGCGGACGCCTGTGCGGTCGATGACAGCCGATAGTGGAGTGGTGCGGGGCGGAGGGAAGAGTAATCAACCCAGGGAAAGCGATCGCCGCCAATTCTTTGACTCCGCAGGGAAGCTATACGCGAAGCACCAGTACCGTGACCGTGTAATTTTGTAGCCAAACTTCTTGCGCGCTTGCCTGCGAGTAAAGCTCCACGGGATGGTGACTCGGTCGCGATCCCGCGACGATTCCAGGCTCGAGTCTGCTTCCGCGGAGAAGCTCGATCCCCAATCCGGGCGTTGGCCCAAGCATTGCCGGGGGAGGAGGCTGATCGCAATCTCCGCTTGGTTCAACCAACTGCCATGCTTGGGGGATAGTGCACGGTGAACCGATTCCACAGCCAGTCGCCTGCCTCTGCACCAAAACGTTGGACGACCGCCTTGCGCGTGTGCGAACTCAGACTATCCATCACCAGATGGATGGTATCGGCCTCGGGGTAACGGACAGCAATGTCCAGCGGGTAATCGGCAAACTCGGGCGAGGAGCGGTCGTTGGTCGCCTTGGTGAAATGCCGCCCCGCCTTGGGCTGGACGCCGCAGAAAACATTGGCCGTTCCGCAACGCCTATATTCGGCATCCCGCGGGCCACCCGTCCCGGCTGCATCGCCACCGGAGGCCGGACTTCCTCATGCAACACCACCGGTTTCTCGTCGATACACACCACCGGTTCCCGTGCCGAGAGCGGCTTTTCATACACTGCCAATACATCCTCCATGCGCGCGACATATTCCTCATCGAGTTCGGCCACGCACCACATTTTTTTCCCGCCACGGTTTCAGGTCGTGGTTTTCGAGCAGAATTCGGACCGTCTCTCGTCCCACCCGTGGCACCAACTTGCGCTTTACCGCTTCCTCCGCTAGTAAGCGCACTGTCCACCGGGCTCGGCCCTCCGGCGGCGGACTGCATACCAGGGTCACGATACGCTGTCGCTGCTGGGCGTCCAACCGCGCTTCTTTCCCCGGCCGCGCCCCCTCGTACAAGGCCCGCTCCAGCCCGCCTTGCTGATAACGTTGGCTGGTCAGCCACACCGTCTTGGGGGTCAACCCAACATTGCGGGATACCTTGCGAATTGCTTGCCCATCCGCCAGTTGCCGCAGCACCAAGGCGCGTAGCACCGTTCGCACCGGCTGCAGACCGCCACGCAACAATTGATCCAATTGCTGTTGCTCCGGCTTGGACAACCGAACCTGAACTCGCCTGCGGTCTTCCATGTCCCAGCAATACGCCTGGACATCTTCCCCGCAAGTATCTACCTGTATTACTCTCTATGTGGTCAAAGTACTAGCCGCCTTATCTTTAACCCTGCGGACTCTTCCCATACAAGGTCAAAGTCAAGGAATTCAATCCCTATGGACTGAGTAATTCACTATGAGAACGTTGAACTGGCCGCGCGGTTCGCAGTCCCCTGGGGGCGCTCTTCTTTCTTTTGAGGCCGTGATTCCATCCTTGCGAGAAGGTTATGGTTCTTGGGCGCGGTTTGACCTGCTGCCTGCCTGCTCTTGCGGGCCAATTGTCCACAACTCAAGGCATGGGCACTACGGCCTGCGCCTGGTTCGAGTAGACGCTCTCCAGGCCGTTTACGTCTACTGCAGTCGTCGCGTAGTAGTACGTTTTACCGGACTGAACCGAGCTGTCACTGAAGTTCATCGATGGGTTCAGCGAAGCATTGATCTTCGAGTACGGTCCTGCGGCGGAGGAAGCCCGGTAGACGTTGTATCCACCGATTGAAGTAGACGTGCTCGCATTCCAGGACAAAGCGACAGTGTGCTGGATGGTAGCCCCCGTTCCACTAGCCGTTTCAGAGATTGAACTCGAACTGCTGGTCAAGAAGGAAATTTTGGCGGAAGCAGTAGCCGCGGCTGTGGGAGCAAAGGTTACGGTAAAAGGCACAATCTGCCCCGCAGCGATCGTAACCGGAAAGGCAAGCCCGCTCAGCGTGAATTGGGAGTTGCTCGAACTGGCCGACGAGAGAGTCACGCTCCCGCCACTGGCAGTTAGGCTCCCGTTCTGGGGCTTAGTGGTGCCAACAGTTACCGTGCCGAAGCTCATCGAGACTGGCGTGAGCGCAAGTGTCCCAGTCGCAGTTGTCGCGCTGCCTGACAGGGCCACGGCAACGGACGGATTGGACGCATCCGAGCTGAGAGTAAGAGTCGCAGAAGCCGTACCCGCTACGGTTGGTGCGAAAACCACTGACAAACTTGCGCTGGCTCCTGCGGCCAGGGTATAGGGAAATGTCAAGCCGCTCACGCTGAAACCAGCGGTACTACTGCTCAAGTGTGCAGATAAGATTTGGAGGCTAGTCCCACCCGAATTCGTCAGAGTGAGCAGTTTTGTTTGGGGGGTGCCAACCAGGGTGCTTCCCAGATTCATCGGGGAAGGCGCACTCAGAAAGCCAGGGGTTGCCGCGGTGTACCCAGTTCCTGATAGAGGGATCACGGCATTACTTGTGTGTACGTTACCATGATCGTGGCCTCCCCATGACGCAGAGGTCTCCACTGTCAAAGTACCGCTGGCGCTGCCCGCTGCCTGTGGAGAAAAAGCAACCGACAAACTTACCGGTTGTTGAGGTGCAATCGTGATAGGCAGATTCGGGCCGGCCAATCTAAACCCGCTCCCGGAAACCGTCGCTGAAATTGTGAGACTTGATTTTCCCGTATTGGTGATCGTAACAGGAAGGATCGGACTGCTGCCCACCTGCACATTGCCAAAATTCACGCTGGTGGGGGACGTCGTCATTGCCATCTGGGCGCTTGCCGCACCCGTGACGAAAAAGAAAGAAAGAAGCAGGAGACTGCAGTAGACCGGTCTCCAAGCGGATCCCAAACGTCTCATGATTCGCTCTCTTTGCACGTGCTCGCAAGCACGGCGGGGGATTTGTGGCGCAGCTGAAGTCTTTGTTCCCAAGCCGGTCATAAGTCCGCTCTCATAACAAGACATGCAGTGATGTCATTTTGACTTCGGCGGAGCACCCTCGCTAGGTCACTAAAGACCAAGAGGGATATTGGATCTTGGTGCAGGATCGATGCTGGCCAGGCGTTCTTGAACTGGCAAATTGAGTCCGCACGTCTGTGTGTTTCTGGGTGTGGAACTATGCGGTAATAATCCTCGGCGATCCAAAGTGCAGGACACCGACATCCTTGGGCGCTCCGCCGATGTTCTTGAGATTGTCTTCGATAGGTTATGCACCTCAAGTCATCAAACTTTGCACGCACGAATGCCAGTGCCCGCTGGCGACTCTGTAGTTATTGGGGGTATCGCGTCCAGCAAAGATATGCCCATAGCTAAGTCGACAGAACAGTGGTGTCCTGCCCTTTTTGCACAGCCCCAGAGGGAAAGTAAGGCTTCGGGGTGCCTACCCACTGAGAATTGCTGAAATCAATTCCACTCGCAACCCATTGTGTCACTCGAGTTTCCTGCGCTTCGGCGCTCCGTTACGGTCGAAAGTAAACTGTGACCGCTCACCACGAAATGTGGGATAGAAAGCATGACGTTTGTAGCAGAATAAGGGCGTGGGATTCCTCAAGGGCATCCACTATCCGCACCCACCTCGCGGCCCTGGCCGTGGCCGCTACCTTGTGAGCGATGCCGCGCGGCGCGAACGCAGGCTCAATCTGTCGAACTCACGCCTTGGCTCTGAACGCGAGAGCCGGGTTATCAAGCTTCTGACCTGGCAGTCTCACTTTGAAGGCAGCCCGTGCCGCCCCTCGCAGCGCGCTCTTGCCCGTCAGCTTGGCGTCTGCCCGTCCTACATCTGTAAAATTCAGAAGCAATCCGCGCGAGGGTTGGACGCACTCGCCTCACGCGGAAATCGCGCCACGTTCGGATGACCTTATCGATGCACGTCGCTTTACAGCCAAGCTCAGGGAACAAGAGCGGGGCTTGCTCGCACGGTCGCCCAATCTGAGGGCGGCAATCCTTATGACGCAGGTGACAAGAGCGGCAGCGGTTCAGCAGCGCATTCTGCTTTATGCGCTCTCTGCTTGGGGACAGCAGAAGCAACGGCAAAATGACATCAAGATTCGTGTCTAGGTTGAAACCGGACCGCCGAGTGAATACTTCTCTGATTCATACACAGTTAATGGCCGAGGCTCTCAGGCGCGACCCCGATTTTCAGATCGTCAGTTCGGAGTTGAATGCTGCGAGCCTATTGGCCGCTTCGAGTAGCCAGAGAATCGATGTTTTCGTCCTTAGCGCGTTCGCAGAAGAGGACGCCCAACGGGGATTCAGAATCCTGCAAGAAATCCGTGAAATGAACCCGCACGCTCGTGCGGTTATGCTTCTTGACTCGTCTCAGCGCGAATCTATTTTGGAGGTCTTCGAGCGGGAGCCAAGGGCCTTTTCGATCATCACGAATCTTTGGATATGCTGCGCCTGTGCATCCGTCGGGTACACGAGGGTCAGGTATGGCTCAACAATGAACAGATGGCATTGGTACTGGAATCCCTCTAGCCTCAGCTCCCAGGGTTCGGGCGGTCGACGGAAACGGCATGAATTTGCTTTCCAAGCGCGAAGCCGAGGTCGTGCGTTGTTTGGCTGAAGGTCTGACCAATCGCGAGATCGCTGACCGACTTGGCCTGAGCCAGCACCCAATCAAGAACCACCTCTTTCGCATCTTCGACAAGCTTCGGGTCTCACAGCCGAATCGAACTCCTGTTTATAACGCTCAGCCAGGGGACTGCCGCACCTCCACTTCTGCAGGGTTTGCTGGGGATCCAGCTGATGGTTACGACGAGGCGACCTTTGCCTTATGTCAGAAGGCCGCAGAATACGGAGTGGTCGCCGCCCAGTTGGCGCTGGCGCGTATCTCTTGGACAGGACGGCCGAATGACAGTCACATAGTACGTGCGTACATCTGGTTCTGTGTTGCTATTGATCAGCTCACCCGCACCAAGAATGCCGTAAAAAGGGCAATGGACCCTGCCCAGTTAGCCGAAGGCGAGCGCGGGGTGCATAAGCGGCTCAACAAATCGCGTATCGAGCCGTCCCTTTCCGTCCGTACATCTTCTTCGGATTACGAACGCGGCATTGTCGCCTGACTACTCGGTGACAACGGAACAAGAGAGCTATTTGACTCCAACTTCTTGCGGATGCGGCGCAGTTCGATGAAGCTCAGTGCGGTCACCGAACACAACACGGATCCAAACATAATTATCACGATTGTATCCATCAGGCGCGGGCTCCTTCCCCACTTGTCAATGTATCAGACACTTGCCGCGGTTGCATTTATAGTCGACACGCCGCGGCGTGCCCTTTGGGCGAAGTGGCGACAGAGGAACCGCTCATTTCTTCTCGGCAATTATCGGCCTGAAGTCGATTGCCGCTACGTCAAACGGGGCGGCGAGCGACAATAAGCGTGTCCGTTGCTCATTCGGGTAGTGACACTTGATTAAACTGGCTGCGGCAGAACGTGTTGTTCGCAATCGGGTTGATTACGCGAATCGTCCCCAAAACCGATATTGGGCCAGGATCTAGTGAATCGAGCTAGCGTGTTAATGGTGTGTGTAATGCTTCTCGCTTGCTTTCACGCTGCTAATGCCCGAGCAACAGCGACACCCGGTCGATCGGGACGCCTTTGTTGAGCAGTTCAACTGCAAAAGTGTCACGGAACATGTGAATGGCAACGCTTTGGAGTTTCGTCGGCCTTGCGGATGTTGGCGATTTCGAACAGCCGAGTGAGGGACCGGCGCCATCGTTTGCAGGCGGTCTGAGGATCGCCATTTCCCGACCAGAAAAAGTAACGCGGATTGCTGCCGGGCAAATGCTCGCAGAACCGCCGCAATATCCGGTGGGATTGGAACGTAAACGGGAACGCCAGTCTTGGCACGAGAGGAAGATTTTTCTGTCATCGCTTAGCCGGTCCGTTCCAAGGTGACAGCATCTCGAATCGCAAGACCATCGCTTCAGCAACGCCAAGGCTCGAAGTCGATCCGCGCGAACTCAAAATCACGGCCGCCACTGTTTGGAGGGATCTGCCGCCTCTTCGATCAGGCGTGCTTTACGTTCGGCCTGTTCCCACCTGCGGGTATGTGCTGATTGGCTCGCGCGCTTGCCATCAACATATCCGTCAATCCATTTCGGACAGTGGCACCGGCGATACTCCGGCGGGGTGAGGTCCGTACACGGCTCCGGCCGCGGTGCTTTGCCCAATGAAGAAACTGGTTCTGAAATAAAGTTTCCGACTGCTTCGTCGTCTCTCTGAAAATGTTGAGGCCCTTTTCATCTGCCAAAGTCTCGACCGCGTTCGCAATGTCAGTGGGAATCGGCCGATTTGCGCGAGCTACTCATCCAGACCGCGGACGCCGCGGCGAAGGGTTCGGATCTCGAAAAGCGTCTGTTTGAGGCCGTGGCGCTAGCGGCTTGCACAGGGCCTTCGAGACTAAGTGTAGCGGCAGCAGCAACAGCACCGAGCTCGCGGAGCTGGAGCTTCTTGTTTCGCAGGCGAATGAAAATGACGTCGAGCATGACTGCTTCATGAAACCGTCGAGTTGGGACAAGCAACTGGGGTTGGCATTGCCGGGCCAAAGCAACCAAACCAATAATCCCTCTAAGAATGAGGTGGGGCTGGATGTAAGTCACCACACCCGCATCTTCCCCAGGGGCGGGGAGAAGGTTTTTTTGACATCCTCTTTGATTAGGATGAGCGCAAACGTCTGTTGAACCTGCGAACGTTGGACATGCATGCATCGTAAACCACGAAGAAGGGGGCATTCAGTTGAACTCCGAATACCAAAAAAACGAAGGTCTTCGAACCTCCGTTATCTGTCGGGAATCCTCTAGTCACGCCAGCATGGAGGTATGAAGCCTTGGGTACTCTCCCTCCTGCTGGTCGTATTCGCGTCGCGGTACGCAGCATCCAGCGTCGCCATTACCACCACCAGCCTGCCCAACGGCACGGTCAATACCGCCTATTCTGCGGTTATTAACGCCAGTGGCGGATGCACTCCCTACAAGTGGGCGATCGCATCTGGTGCGCTGCCAGCAGGGGTCACCACGAAGGTATCTAGCACGACGACGTCACTGCACCTCGCCGGAACGCCGACCACCGCAGCCACTGACTCCCTTGCCGTAAAGGTCACCGGCTGCGGCGGGCATGTCTCGCAGGTGTCGTACAAGGTCGTCATTCAAATCACGGCCAACCATGTCGTGGACCTGAACTGGAAGGCTTCGACGACGAGCGACGTCGTCGGCTACAACGTCTATCGCGGCCCAGATGGAGCGACGTGGAAGAAGATCAACGTGAGCTTGGTTGCTTCGACGCTCTACAGCGATTCCACCATCGCCAATGGCACCGCGTACTACTATGCGACGACGGCAGTCGATATCTACGGCCACGAAAGCCGCATGTCAGCCTCAGTCAAAGCGGCTATTCCCTAGCTTTTACGCGGGTGCTGACTGATGTTGCAAAATCTCTCTCTTAGTACTCTATCGACAAGTGCCCCGGCCCAGAGCCTCCGCGTGAACCCCAAGTGCTTCCCGCCGGGGCACTTGCGATAGGGGGATTTGGACGAAGCCGCCGGCGTTTGCGGCGGATCCGGGGAGCTTATCTGTTCACCGCGACATCAAGCCTGCCAATATCTTCGTGACCAAGCGCGGTCACGCGAAGATCCTGGATTTCGGACTCGCCAAGGTGACTCAACCGGCCACCACAGCCGCGGAGACCTCCGGCGCTACCGTGGAGGCGTCCATTGTTCCCGAGGATCATCTCACCAACCCGGGCTCCACGATCGGCATGGTTGCATATATGTCTCCCGAGCAGGCGAAGGGGAAGGGAGCTGCGCTGGGCCATATCACCAAACAAGGTAACTCCCTGTTGCGCTTCCTGCTGTTGGAAGCAGCACAGGTCACGGTGCGCAGCATCCCGGAATGGCGCAGTAAGTATTTCCACCTGGCGATGCGGCGCGGGCGGAAGATCGCCAAGGTAGCCATGGCCCGCAGGTTAGCCGTTCAGCTGTTCTGGATGTGGCGCAAGGGATGGGATTACGAGCAGGAAAAAGTTCGGTTCGCGGGACAACCCGGAACAGGCCATGGTGTGAAGTAGAACATCGAGCTATTGAGTGGGTGTCCCGCTCCTCTACGCTGGATACGCGTACATCGTAAACACGAAGAAGCGGTAATTCATTTGAACTCCGAATGCAAAACCAGAAGGTTCCAAACCTCTGGTATCTGTTGGGAATCCTGTAATCGCGCCAGCATAGAGTTATGAAGTCTTGGCAACTCTCCCTCTTGCTGGTGGTATTCGCGTCCCGATGCGCGGCATCCAGCGTCGCCATCACCACCAGCAGCGTACCCAACGGCACGATCAAAACCGCATATTCTGCGGTCATCAAGGCCAGCGGCGGTTGCACCCCCTACAAGTGGGCGATCGCATCTGGTGCGCTGCCAGCCGGCATCACCGCGAAGGTGTCCAGCACGACGACGTCGCTTAACCTCGCCGGAACGCCGACCACCGCAGCCACCTACTCCTTCACCGTGAAGGTCACCGGGTGCGGCGTCTCGAAGGTATCGTACAAGGTCGTCATCCAGGCCTCGGCCAACCATGTCGTGGACCTGAGCTGGACGGCTTCGACGTCGGGAGACGTCGTCGGCTACAACGTCTATCGCGGCCCCGATGGAGCGACGTGGAAGAGGATCAACGCGAGCGTGATCGCTTCGACCCACTATGGCGATTCCACCGTCGCCAATCGCACCACGTACTACTATGCGACGACAGCAGTCGACATCTACGGCCACGAAAGCGGGAAGTCAAAGGCAGCCAAAGCAGTTATTCCCTAGCTTTTACGCGAGACGCCGTGTTTCTTCGGGCCACTGGCGGCCGTGATGCCCGATGGGATCCCGGTTGGGATCCACGCAGCGCTTGGCATTCGTAAGTTTCAGCAGGCTGTTGGCTAAAGGTTCTAAGGCTGAGTCGTGATTGTTAGCGAAAAATCGCCGAGATTCGCCGTGAAGAAACCGGATTATCGGAGAAATTGTCGGAGCTTGAAAAACGGGGTGCCAAATCAGCGCTGCGGGAGACAGATGGATCATCAAGCAGTAAAACGCTACGTCCGTGAACTCCTTTCCTTCCTGATGCTAATGATGCTCGACATACCTGACGCACTGCCCTTGATTCTTGAAAGGTCCGGCAGGCGGACCGAACTTCAAATACCCATGATGCTTGCATTGCTCTTTACCCGTCGGGATCTGTGGCGCAGGAGTGATGGCTACCGCAACAGGACGCACTCCAACAGGAACCGTTGCTACCAAAGTGTTGGTCGCAGTGTCGATGACCGAGACGGTGTTCGAGTCATCGTTCGTCACGTAGGCTCGGGCTCCATCTGGCGTGATGGCTACTCCAATTGGACCTACTCCAACAGGAATGGTCGCAAGCACGGTGTTGGTCGCGGTATCGATGACCGCGACGACGTTGTTGGGGAAATTAATCGTCACATAGGCTCGGGTTCCGTCCGGCGTGATGGCTACCCCAAAAGGATTCTGATTTGTGCCAAGAGAAATGGTCGCAAGCACGGTGTT
>QIAN01000275.1 GCA_003225005.1 Acidobacteriota bacterium
ATTTGCGCGCTTCCGGCAATGCCGAACTCTACATCGTGAACGGGGACGGAGGGCCTCCGAGGCGACTTCCCACGGGAACGATCAACGCTTCTAATCCGTTCTGGTCGGGGGATGGCCACTGGATTTATTTCAACACGGAACGACCTGAATCCATTTGGAAGGCGCCGGTGGAAGGCGGAGCAGCGGTTCGTTTGACAGGAGAGGGCGGAGACTGGCCGCAGGAATCGGTGGACCGGACGCGCGTGCTTTTTCGCAAAAGTCAGGGCGGCCATATACAGGTCTGGTCTGCGTCCGTCAATGGTGGCGACGAACGCCCCGTCACGGAAATGACGAGCCAAGGGTGGGTGCCCGCGCGGAGCGGCATTTACTTCATCGATGGCTCCCCGCCACACTTTTCCCTGGGCTACTTCGACTTTGTTACTTGGCATGCCCGCAAGATCGCGGACCTGCCTGGCTTGTTCATCGTCTGGGGGCCCACCCTCTCGCCCGACGGCCATACTGTTCTCTTCACTGGAAGGCTGGTGGAGGGGTTCCGCTAAGTCGCTCTGGCCGGCCATCAGATTACAAACTTCAAGTCCGACCAAATCGACGCGTTCAATTGGTCGCTCGACGGGCAAAGTCTCGCTATACTGCGCAACAACTCGGATCAGACGTAGTTTCCTTGCAAGAAGCGAAGCCGTAAGACGCACATCATCGGTCTCAATCGCCAGAAAGACCCCACATCTGGCATGCCGGTGCCCTCACTTCAGGCGGGCAAAGATCGCCTTTCACGCGCGTTTTGGAGTCAAACTTCGGTTTGCCGACAATACGAGAGTTGAGCAGTTGGATCAACACTGCGCCGTTAGCAAGGATCTACCGCGGAAACTATCCAGAACGGGCTTGTGGGAATTCTGAGGGCGGCATTCATGGAACAAGAGGTTTTGTAAAACAGGTGAACGCCACTGGATCGAGCAGCGAGATCTGAGGCCAAGCGGCGAGACCTTTCCGATCGAGCCGCTAAAGAACAGAGCCGTGCCACCCAATTGCTTCTCCAGATAGGTGCTCTGCGCCCGGTACCTGAGCCATGAGCCGGACAAGATAGAAACAGCGGCGTTGGTAGGGATGGCAGTTGCCCATTTCACCAACAACCACCGTCGCAATCCTCAGCACAGAGGGTGGGGTGGGGCTTCACGCTTCCTGAATTGCGCCCAATTGCGCCCACGGAGAGTTCCGATAAGTGCTTTAGAATTTGGCGGAGAGAGAATTTGAACCTCCGACCCCCTGGTTCTTCCCTAGCGGTTCATTTCAATTCCTAAGTCATTGATTGTGAACAGCAGCTGGCCGGTAAAATCGGACCTGGAACCGTCGAACTACACGTCTGACGCGTATCTCACAAACACCGCAATTGATTGATTGCAAAATATTTGGTCGGGGAGAGAGGATTTGAACCTCCGACCCCCTGGTCCCGAACTATGAAAGTACAAACTCCAAGTGCTTTGTCTGGTGTCGCTTAGGGAGCAGTGTGCCGTTTTTCTCTCGCTCAGTTGTACCGAAGTACCGCGTCTCCTGCCTCAATGGTAATTCTCTTGCCTAGACCCTAGTTCGCAGCGCCTCATGCACCGTCGTACCGTCGCTTGATCGGCTTGATCGAGATCAGCCAGAGTGCCAACCACCAGATCGGCCGCGTCTATTTGTTCGATCTTTTCCAGCGCTTGCCGTGGGATGGAGTCACCTTCCACTCTTCAGCCTCAGGCCTTAATTTTCTTCTCCGCCTGCAGGACCGGATGGTCCCGGGCATGAGCCATTCACGGCACAAGCGACATAATCCCCATCAAGGGGATACGTACCCACGCTGGGCGGCTGTTTAACTCGTAGAGCACTTCGTAGAGCGCCTTGTCAAGCAGGAAGACATTGAGCAGCTTGCGAAAATCAACATCCCTGGGCGGCAGAAAATCGGCACCTTGCGCGGCTTCACGGTACGCGTGCAAGAATTCCGCAGCCGCCGACCGTTCCCAAAGCTGCGCCCAGGGTTCGAGGCGAGTCACATCCTCGGGGTGCCGGGCGGGATAGTTCATCAGACCGGCATAGGCGGCGTAACCAAAGGACCGCAACATGCCAGCGACATCTTTGAGTGGACACTGCTTGGAGCGCCGAACAGCCAGCGGCCGGGCCGGTTCGCCTTCAAAATCCAGGATCACGAAATCGGTTTTTGCGCGGAGTACTTGCCCGAGATGATAGTCTCCGTGAATTCGGATTCGTTGTGTCCGCTGGAAATCACCGTTTAGGGGCCCGAAGTGATCGAGAATCTGACGGCGACGGCTGAGCAAAGAAGCCGCAACCTCGACCACTTCATCGGGCAAGTGCGACAGACGCTCTTTCAGCACGTCCAGGACGCTGGAGGCGTGCTGTCGGATGCCGGCAAGTTGCGCCTGAAGATCCACATCCGTCAACGCCTCCGGCGCGAATGCAGGATCGTCTGTGGGTGCAGCCAGCGCCAGATGGAGTTCCGCGGTCCTGCGCCCCAGGGTTGCGCCGGCTTCGAGGTACAAGCCGAGGTGGTCACGGGCCACCTGAGTTGGGGGATTGTCAGAGAGCTCCAGTGGACCTTGTAACTCGCCACTCAAGTTTTCCGGAAATGGCAAGGGAGCACAGGTCGCGTAGTAGCGGTCAAGCTCTTCCAAGCTCCACTTCCAGCCGTCACCTTCGTTTGCTACCAAACCTTGCAACATTGCCAGGCTCGCGAGTTTGCCATCGATCGCGGCTAGCCCGTCAACTTCAATCGAGCCTGCAAAAGGAGGAATCCGGTCGAACTTCGTTTTCTCGGTCAGGTACTGTCCAATTTCCGTATCCGGATTCAACCCGGGCTCTTGTCGGCGGAACAGCTTGAGTATGAACCGGTCACCGAACAGAATTGAAGTGTTGCTCTGTTCCGCTGAGCTACGGCGCACCTGCAATGTTGCTTCGGCCGGCGCCCTGAGATCCAGAAACGCCTTCCCGCGTATGCCCCGGAGGGACCCCTGGCGCGAGTTTATCCTGCTCGCATTCTCGATCAGCGAGAACAACAACGCGCAAGTCTGGTCGTCGAAGGCTCCATCGCAGAGCAAACCCGCTCCTCTCTGCGATAGAACCGGGGCGATGATGGCATTCGGGGCGGTCCGCTGCAGTTCGTTTTCGGCGTCTCCAAAACTCATCGCCAGCGGCAGAAAGTATAAATCAGGAGGCCCAGTGTCGAACTCTACTTCGACCAGTGCCAGCGCGGATTGCGATGCGTCCGATGGTGCATTCAACGGAAGGTTTAACGGAATCCAGTCCGCAATTCGAATGGACTTGATCCCTCGGGATTTTCCCGCAAACCAGCGCTGCTTGGGCAGATACTCCGGGAGTTCCACAGTTTCAAGGCGCAGGCGGCCGAGCCCCTCGAGGATACTCTCCCATCCCGCGGTTACGTTCAACGGAGAATGTTCTTTAAGATCCACATTAACGCCAGCAGGCGTCTCCCTCCCTTGAAGATCTAGCCAGAGGAAACTGTAAGGTGCACTCGTGAGCCGCTGCAAGAAAAAACCCGAAATCGTCTATCGTCCCGTACATCGAGTGGACGTTCATGTAGTCGGAAATGTCATAACCATCGTCTTTGAGAGGTGACGGAAAGAAGGGGAGCAACCACAGACAGGTGACCCCCAGGTCCTGAAGATAATCCAGCTTCTGGTCAAGCCGGGAAAATCGCCAATACCGTCGCCGTTGCTGTCTTTGAACGCGCGGACGTGCAACTCGTAGATGATTGCATCCTTGTACCAGAGTGGATCTCCCGCGCTGCCCGGCCGCTTTGCCATGATTTGCTTTCCGTCACCCTTAACTGCTGCTAGAAGATTCCGGGCGAAAGACCACAATTCCAAGTGGAGGCAGCGTCATATTCAGGGAGTAGGGCCTTCCATGAATCGGGAGTGGCATCGCCCGTTAAGCCACCGAAGTTTCCTTGGCCGCTGCCGCCATACACGACTGCATCGCTGTTCAGAATTTCTTTCCAAAGACCGTTTACAGGCACACCCACGCGATAGTTCTGACGAACGACAGGTGTGAAATTGCAGACGAAGAGCAGTTGTTGATTGGGATTCTGTCCTCGGCGAAGGAAGCTGATGACGCTCCTCTGCGTGTCATTGCAATCCACCCATTCAAAACTGGACGCATCGGAATCACGTTGATGCAGCGAAGGATCGCCGCGGTACAGAGCATTGAGATCGCCCAGCCAATGCCTCAGTCCAGCATGAAGCGGAGTTTTCAGCAAGTCCCACTCCAGGCTGGCATCGTGATTCCACTCGGACCACTGGCCGAACTCATTCCCCATGAACAGGAGCTTCCTGCCGGGGTGGCCGAACATGAACCCATACAGCAGCCGCAGATTCGCAAACTTCTGCCACTCATCGCCCGGCATCTTGCGCAGCATGGAACCCTTACCGTAGACGACCTCATCGTGAGAGAAAGGCAGGACGAAGTTTTCACTGAAGGCATAAACCAGGCTAAACGTGATCTTGTTATGCTGGTAACTCCGGAACACGGGGTCGTTCGAGAAGTAGTCCAGCACGTCATGCATCCAGCCCATGTTCCACTTGAGCCCAAATCCCAGTCCTCCAACGTAGGTGGGCCGCGAGACTTGCGGCCAGGCAGTCGATTCTTCCGCGATCATCATGACGTCGGGAAAGGCGGCATAAACATGCTCATTCAGCGCTCTCAGGAAGCGAATCGCGTCTATGTTTTCTTTTCCACCATAGCGGTTTGGTATCCATTCTCCTTCCCGGCGTCCGTAATCGAGATAGAGCATTGCCGCCACGGCATCGACCCGCAGACCATCCACATGATATTTGTCGAGCCAGAACAGCGCGTTGCTGATCAGAAAACTTTGGACTTCGTTCCGGCCGTAGTTGAACACAAAAGTGTTCCAGTCCGGCTGTTCTCCCTGCCTCGGGTCGCCATGTTCGTAGAGATGAGATCCGTCGAAATAGCCGAGACCCGTCTCATCTTTCGGAAAGTGGGCCGGCACCCAATCAAGGATGACGCCGATTCCGCTTTGATGAAGGCAGTCCACAAGATACCTGAAATCGTCGGGCGTTCCGAATCTGCTGGTGGGAGCATAGTACCCGGTGGTCTGGTATCCCCAGGACCCATCGAAAGGATGCTCCATAACCGGCAGCAATTCGATGTGGGTAAAACCGGTCTCCCGGACATATGCGGCCAGGAGCGGCGCCATCTCCCGATAAGTCAGCCAGCGATTTCCTTCTTCGGGTACCCGCCGCCAGGAGCCTAAGTGCACTTCGTAAACCGAAACGGGGGCGTCCAGCGAGTTCCTCTTCGCCCGATTGCTCATCCACGATCCATCATTCCAGGCATAGTTTTCGAGATTCCATACACGAGAGGCTGTGCGGGGACGACCTTCGGCGGCGAAACCGTACGGATCGGTTTTGTCGACCGTGTAGCCGCGGTAGTTTGACACCACGTGATATTTGTATATTGCGCCTTGACCGAGAGCTGGTATAAAGCTCTCCCAGACGCCGGCAGAACTCGAGCGCATCATGTTGGCAGCGGGATTCCACTGGTTGAAATCGCCCACTACCGAGACCAGTTTGGCGTTAGGCGCCCATACAGCGAACTGCACACCCTGACGTCCGTCCCGCTCCGTGAGGTGCGCGCCGAGTTTCTCGTACGCACGGTCAAATGTCCCCTCAGCCAGCAAATATACGTCGAAGTCGCTCAATGATTGTAAGGATTGCTCCATGGTTCTCATGCTTCCATTAAGGCGCCCGGCCTATTCGCAAAATATGCGCCGGGAGACTCTCCGGCGTCAGCTCTACATAGTTCCGTGAACCCTGCCACATGTACCGGCCTTCGCCGAGCAGATCGTGAACTTGAAACGCGCGGTCGGCGGTCAGACCGAGGGCGGCGAGATCGAGATGCACCCAACCAGTTTGCCGCTGGAATGGATCGAGATTGACAATCGCCACAATCGCGTTGCTCAGGTCGTCAGTCGTCTTGCTGTAACAAATCAGCATCGGATTGTCGATGTAATGAAAGCGCAGGTTGCGGTTGCGTTGCAGGGCCGGGTTTTCCTTTCGGATGCGGTTGATGCGGGAGATGAGGTCTGTCAAACTCCACTCGAAATGCAGATCGCGATGCTTAAGTTCGTATTTCTCGGAATTCAAATACTCTTCGCTGCCCGCCTGCAAGGGCATGTTTTCGCACAACTCAAATGCGGGCCCATAAATGCCATAGCTGGCGCCGAAGGTAGCGGCCAGAATTAATCGGATCATGAACGCTGGACGCCCGCCGATCTGGAGAAACTCCGAAAGGATGTCAGGCGTGTTGGGCCAGAGGTTTGGGCGGAAATATTCTCCTACCTCGGTTTGCGTAAGCTCGGTGAAATAGTCTGTCAGCTCCTGTTTCGTGTTGCGCCAGGTGAAATACGTGTAGGACTGGGAAAAGCCCAGCTTAGCCAGCCGGTACATCACGTGCGGTCTGGTAAATGCCTCGGCCAAAAAGAGCACATCGCCATGATCCTTCTTAATCCCTGCGATTACCCACTCCCAGAAGGAAAACGCCTTCGTGTGAGGATTGTCCACGCGGAAGATACGAACTCCCTGATCGATCCAGAACTGAAAAACTCTTTTCAGTTCGTTCCATAGCGCCCACCAGTCCCGGCTTTCAAAATCCAGTGGGTAAATGTCATGGTATTTCTTCGGTGGATTCTCGGCGTATTGTATGGTTCCATCCGGTCGCTTCCGAAACCATTCCGGATGCTGCTTCACGTAAGGGTGATCGGGAGTGCATTGAAACGCGATATCGAGAGCAACTTCGAGGCCGTGCTCCGTAGCCTGGGACACAAAATGCCGAAAGTCTTCAAGAGTACCCAACTCGGAATGAACTGATGTATGGCCGCCCTCCTCCGATCCGATCGCCCAGGGGCTACCAACATCGTCCGGCTCGGTCACGACCGAGTTGTTTTTTCCTTTTCGAAGAGCACGGCCTACGGGATGGACCGGCGGTAGGTAGACTACGTCAAAACCCATGGACGCGACATAAGGAAGCCAAGCCTCGCAATCCCGGAAGGTCCCGTGACGTCCAGCCTCGGGCGAGCATGATCGAGGAAAAACTTCATACCAGGTCGAAAAGCTGGCTTTTTCTCTGTCCACTACCACGGCTAAAGGTTTCTCGCACCGGGCAGCGGACTGGCGTTCGGGATAGCGCCGGACCGCTCTGAACAGTTCCTCTTCGAGTGCAAGGGAGGTTGCGGTTTGTATATCCTTTTCTTCGCGTATCCTGCGCGCCCACTGTCGCAGTCGGCCGGCGTCCTCCCCTGTGGCGCGCGCCGCGGCAGCTTCAATCAACTCGGCTCCAATCAGCAAATCGACGTGAACGTTTTGTCCGGCGGCGATTCGTTTGGCAAGACCGTCGCGCCAAGTTTGGAAACGATCGATCCATCCTTCAATGGTGTATTCGTAGCGTCCCGCTTTCGCGACCGAAAACGCACCTCGCCAGCGATCGTTACCCAGCGGTGTCATGGGTGACGATTGCCATTCTTTGTCGCCCCCGCGTGAATAAAGCACCTGACAGGTGACCTGGTCATGACCGTCGGCAAACACGTCGGCCTCCACAACTACTGCTTCGCCAACTACGCGTTTGATCGGGAATCGGCCGCAATCAATTTCTGGCGAGACCCTCTCAATAACTACACGACGTTGTCCATCGGCCGGCTGCAGTATTTCCTTCATTCTTACAACCCTTTCCTACGGCGGCACTGTGTATCCCGTACAAACCTGACCTGAGTTTGATGCAGCGCTCTATGACGGGCCAGGTTTTTTCGCGAACTTTGCGGCCAGCATCGATACTTAGAATGGCCATCGCCACGGACTTCACATTGTCGCAGAATTGAGGCGAGAGGCGCCCCCGCGACGGCTCTTCTGCCCGGAAGAAGGGTTCTCGCCCTCGCCACTCCAGAAAAACCCGACAGGCCTGTCGCACAGCCCGACACTTGTGCGCGGGCGGAAATGCGCTCTGCGAGCCGGGTTGTCGGTCGCCAAAATTGGTGTCAAGCCAAGTCAGGCAGGGGGCTCCTAGCAGTCGGTTTCGCGGATCAGCGGTTCATCGCAGAGATCAACCAACATCGAATGGTGCTGGAGATCAAACCAACGGCAGAAGACATCGAAACTGCGGTCTTGACCCCAAGTCGTCGTATCGGTGAACCGACTCGCCAGCTGTTCGATGAAAATTCCCTCGCACAGTTCGCGCAGGATGTCCGCAACGTCCTCGTTCGTATTACACTCCGGGATCAGGTAAACTGTCGGATGCGCAGGTGGTTGACGGTAATGGCAGGCTCTTCGATGCGATACCTACGATTGTGAGACATGGTTATGTGCTTGTCCGCGACCCGCAAGACCGCAGAATCACGGGAGTTGTCACCGCGAGTGATCTCAGTCTGCAATTTCAGCAACTAGCCGAGCCGTTCTTGTTGCTCAGGGAAATTGAACTCCACATCCGACAGCTACTTCAGGAAAAGGTCTTGCCTGAAGACCTTGATTGGCTCGGGTCAGCGGACACCAATGCTCCAAAACCAAAATCGATATCCGATCTCAGTTTTGGAGGGTACATTAGATTGCTCCAACGACCGCAAGTGTGGGTGAGACTCTCGTTGAATATTGACCAAGCCGCATTGACGGCTCAACTAGAAGAAGTACGTCAGGTTCGGCTCGGTGACCCGCACCTACGCCTACGGTTTAACGCGTATTAGTGAAAACCAACTCGTCGCCGGGGTGTGGACCCCCAGTTTCTATGGCTACGATGGCCACGGAAATGTACGGTTCCTCGCGAACTCGGCCGCCTCGGTTACTGATTCCTACGATTACGACGCGTTCGGAATGCCGATCAGGACGAGTGGGACGACCCCGAACAACTACCTATACAGCGGCGAACGGTACGACAGCAGCGTCGGTCTCTACGATCTGAGAGCACGGTACGTAAGAAGGATGCTCTTCATGAAGTTTGAGCGGTTACAGCGTCTCAGCAACGAGAAATTCCAGAAGATCGTCAACGAGCTGATGCGCGAGTCACCAGCAATTATCATCGCTCGGCTTATCCTGCAGGAATGGGGAGATTGCAATGATGTCCGAGAGAACACACTAGCTAAGCAATTGAAGCGGCTGCATACGGCCATTTCAAATGGTGCCTTTGGTGGCGATTTGGCTGATCAGGCGAAGAGAGGAAAAAGAGCGGCAGCTGTACATTCCGCTCTCCAGCCTGAATTCGTAATCAACGACTACCGAGACCTGCTGCTCAGCATTCAGAAGATTAAGTTCGACTTGGGCCTGGATGAGTACAAGGGCGTTGTGTTTGAAGCTGTCACAATGGTAGAGGACATCTTCCGCAGGCGCGGTATTTATGCGCAGGCGAACCCTGATGCATGAGGGAGTTGTGGCAAATTCTAAATGACAAGTTCCCCATATCGCTGGAACAGCCCCAACCCCCGCAAAATTCGAGACCTCGGCACCCAGAATTCGTGACCTGACCGAGGTTGAACCTGCTGACCTAGGGGTCTAGAATTCTGCGGCCACCGTTCAAAACTGTGGGAGGTCCATAACTACGAGTTCATCTGTCACGCTTGCAAGAAGACATTTTCAAAGATATTGGCTCTCGTTGATTACAAAGAAGGCGAGATTCTTTGCCCGCACTGCGGAAGCAGGAACCTTGAGCAGCGCTGGTCCGCCTTCTCCGTCATCACTTCGAAGAAGAGCGCATAAGGCCAGACTCGGAGGTGAGGCAATGGATTCCACCAGTCCTGACGATACCCCAGGCACGACAGCGGGAAGAGCGCAGGCAACATCCGCGAATGAAAATCGCAGTCGAGGCAGAGTTACAGTCGGAGAGGACCGCAACGCCGCTCCGCGTCAAAACCGCTGATCTCAGCCTGGACGGTTTTTACGTAGAGATGATGTTCACACTGGAGGTAGGAACAAAGTTGAAAATTGTGCTCTGGATTCCTTATTGGACTTGGCCATTCGCTGCTCGCAATGAGTGGTGAGGAAAGCCTGGCTCAGGTCTACCGGGAAATTGCCGCCCCCAAGCTCCGTAACCTCAAACGCGCGGCTCTCGTAATTTTCATCTTTAGCACGCTGTTCACGTCCCTGGTGTCGTTCTTCGCGGTGATGATCATCCCAGACAGTGAGCGCACTAAGTACTTCGACAACCTGATATCGGGAATATCGATGTTCCTTGCGGGTCCGTTTGGTCTCAAGCTTGCGTTTCATGCTTGTGTTGGTCGGAGCTCTTATTCTCTCCGGTGCCGTCAACACTGCGATCATTGGCTCGAACGGCGTGCTGACCCGCGTGGTAGAAGACGGCGTACTGCCTGATTGGTTTCGAGAGCCGCACCCCAAGTACGGAACTACGTATCGCCTCATCAATCTCGTTATCGCCTTCCAACTGGCCACGATCGTCATTAGCCGGGGAAATGTTTACCTGCTCGGGGAAGCGTACGCTTTTGGCGTGGCTTGGAGCTTCGCGATGAAAGCCCTGGCCGTCTTGGTGCTCCGATTCAAAGAGCCGCAAGCTGAGCGCTGGAGAGTGCCGTTCAACTTGCATATACGCGGGACCGAGATTCCTGTCGGCTTGGGTCTGATTACGGTGGTTTTGTTTTCGCGTTGACGAAAACGACAGCGACCATCTCCGGAGTGGCCTTTACGGTCATATTGTTCACCGCTTTTTCCCTCTCCGAGAAACGCTATGGGCCGAAAGAACCGCACAAACCGAAACTCGGGGAAGCGGAAACAGAGAGATTTCGACTCCAAGTGTGCGAAAACCTCTCCCCGGCATCCCTGCAGGTGCGACCTGGCAATATCCTGGTTGCCATGCATGCCCCGAACCACCTAGGTGCCCTGCGAAAGGCGTTGAAAGAAACCGATCCAATGAAACACGACATCGTTGCGCTATCCGTTAATTCGAATGTTCAAGAACCTGCAACCATGATCTCCGATCCGGCTCAGGTGATGGACAAATGCGAGACCTCGGTTTTCAGTCAGGTGGTACATGAGGCTGAGAAAATCGGGAAACCGGTGACGCTGGTTGCTATTGCGGGCAGGAATTGTTACGACCTGATACTCCGAGCCGCTCATCAGTTGTCTTCTTCGCGCCTGTTGATCGGTGCAATTTCCGACATGAGCCAGGGCGATCAGCACCAAGAGATAACAGCTGCATGGCAACGATTACCCTCAGCCCAGGCACTCTCCGTGAAAATTGTTCCGGATGGAGAATCGGCAATAAACTGTTTCAAACTAGCGAATGACAGAGTTCATTGGCACGAAGTTCGACCTCGTCGTCGTCGGCACGGGAGCGGCTGCCACCACGGTCGCGTCGAAGTGCGCCTCGGCAGGTTGGGAAGTAGCAATCGCTGATTCTCGGCCCTTTGGAGGTACTTGCGCTCTTCGTGGTTGCGACCCGAAGAAAGTATTGGTTGGCGCCGCTGCAGTGATGGATTGGGTCCAGCGTATGAAGGGAAAAGGGATCCAAGGCGATCAGGCAGGGATTGATTGGCCGGAACTCATCCGCTTCAAGCGATCTTTCACTGATCCAGTACCAAAGAATCGTGAGGCAGATTTCGCCAAAGCGGGCATTGAGACCTTCCATGATCGCGCTCACTTTGTGGGCTTAACGGCAATTCAGGTCGGTAGAGACGTTTTGGAAGGACGCTACATCGTCGTCGCCACCGGAGCCACACCGCGGAAACTGGACATCCCAGGTGAAGAGTTTCTGACGACAAGCGAGCAATTCCTGGAACTCGAATCACTCCGGAGCGCATCGTGTTCATCGGTGGGGGCTATATCTCAGTTGAGTTCGCCCATGTAGCTTTGCGGATTGGGAAAAGGGTCACCATCCTCCATCGAGGCGAGCGTGTACTGGAGGCATTTGATCCCGAACTTGTGGAGCAGCTCACGCAGAGAACCCGCGAAGTCGGAGCTGATGTTCAACTGCGCATGGAGGTACGCGCCGTTGAGAAGATAGGCGAGCGGTTGCTGGTTCGCGCCTCGATCGACAACGAACAGCGTAGCTTCGAAACAGACTTGGCGGTGCACGGTGCGGGTCGGGTTCCGGATATTGAGCATCTTGACCTGCCCGCCGCTCACGTGGAGGCTGAAAAACGAGGTGTCAAAGTCAATCGTTACCTCCAAAGCACGTCGAACCCATCCGACTACGCGGCGGGAGACGTGGCAGCTTCTGGTGGACCACCCTTAACCCTATTGCCGGGTACGATAGCGGGATCGTGGCGACCAATTTGCTGGAGGGCAACAGCGTAACGGTTAGTTATGGTGCTGTTCCGACCATCGTATTTTCCCTTCCTCCTAATCACTTTTCCTTGCGGAACATAGGCGACATGGACCTTGCCGAAAAATGGCAGAAGGTGATGTTCGCAGAGACTAAACATCTCAATCGACGATCCACTTGGAGTCGATGTTAACCGATATGTTTTGGTCTTGGTTGCGTTGAAATTTCAAACTGCACCACTACCCTGATTGGACCCCATCTGAGCGTAATCCGCTATCGCGGGCGTGTCGGTGCTGGCGGAGGCGAGGGCACTTGCGCTTTCTTGTCATTCAGGTCGAGGCCAAATGAAGGCTTCTCGTAGATGCCCGCGATGCGCACGGGCAGAATCTCGCCCTTCTTGCGCTTCTTGAAAAACGGGTCCATCACCTTCAACAGAAACGCCTTTGGGCCGCTTGTGGTGTTCGATATTTTCGTGAGCACATGCATCTGGCCGTGCAGGTCGATCTTGTGATCGATCAGTCCATAAGTGCCGTGCATGCGCGCCGCGGCCCCGGGAACTCCGAAGGAAAGATCGGTGAATGTGGCGACGCCGTGCTCAAGCACGACCTGGCCGGTCACATCGGTGAGCACGGTCTCGGGATCCACTGGATCCTTCTCGCCCCGCGCACTGGCGCTGAGCTTGTTCACGTCTTCCTGAGTCTGAGCCTTGGAGAATTCTCCCTCGCCGATTCCAAAGGTTCCCATCAGCCGAATTTTTTTCAGAAACCTGAGTTCGCCGGAAGGGATTTCTACGTTGGCCCGCAACTCTACCGCGCCAGACATGGGCGATCGTGGCGCTTTCACGAATAACCCCAGAATGTCTTCAATGCGTCCGCTGTCGGAGACCAGAGAAAGCAGCGCAGTCTTTCCCTGTCCATCCCTTGATTTCGCCACGCTGCCCTGAGCCACCACGTGCGTCTTGCGGAAATGCGCGTCCACGCGATTGAGAAACGTATCGCCGTTGATCCCGTCAACGTAGGCGCTGAACTCGGTTCTCAAGCGCACGGGATGATGCCCCGAGGTGACTTCGAAGTCTGGCGTGTCGGTGGTGCCGGAGATGTCGATGTGCCCCAGCTTTCCGCCGAAGTTCCCGACCGACGACAGCGTTCCACCAATGCCGCCATAGACGCCGAGATCGGCATTTTCGAATTTGTAGTCTCCGGAGATTGGCGTTTGCCCGGGATCGCTCTCCTCCCAAACGCCAAATTTTCCGGTCGCGGTGACTTCACCCGGCGGCTCTGGATTGTGCACCTTCACTCGATACGTCAGCGGGCCGCCCCATCCCACGTCGCGAATGGATGCCTCGTGAACGTCGAAGCGTAACGGTGGTTTGTCTCGCTCGCGCAGCGCAAATTCGACCGTCGCGCCATTGGCAACAATTTCACCGACCGTGATGGTGGAAGGTTGCGTGTGAAGAGGTTGCCCGGTACCGGGTGCGGGAATGAACACCCGCATTCCTTCCGCCTCAATCGTATTGACGTGTCGCGAGAGAACGCGAAGGTAGCTGCTGCGGATGGTTAGTCGCTCAATCGTGATGAGCGGCTGTGCGACGCTTCCGTGCGTGAAGACAACACCTTCCAGCACGCAGCCGGGTTCGGGAAAGTACGTGCGGTGAAACGCCCGCACCGTCACGCGGCTGTCGCTGGCTTCCTGCAGGTCTTCGATGACAGGCGTTGGTTCAAAGGGCCAATAGCGATGCATCACGAACACTGCGGCCGCAACCGCCGCCAGCGCCAACAGAGTCACCAGCCGCCACAAGTCCGCCAAGGGCCTGCGGCGATCCTCTTTACGATGAGAAGAGGATGTGACCGTCGCAGAAGCCATGGGACTTTGAGTCGGAATGCTGGAGGCGGGTTGGCTTGAAAATTCGAAGCGAGAAATGCAAAGGAGAATGGCGGACAGGTGTACATTCTAACCAATATCCACCGGCATTCGGGCGGCGCGGTTGCCAAAGTGGTGATTTCTCGGATCAATCACGATCTTCGCGTAGAAGTGCGGGACGAAGGTAAAGGCATATCAACAGACAAACAGTGGGAAATGGAAATTCCCGGCAGGGCGGGCGTCGGAATCCGCGGAATGCGAGAGAGAATCCGTCAGTTAGCCGGCAATTTGGAAATCAGCTCTCCGGTCAATGCCAAAGGGACCATCCTGATAGCTCGGTTGCCGGTTGACCGCGGTCCAGATAAAAAGCAAATTGCGTTCGTCGACACCGGGCCAGAGAATCCCGCGAGCGCAAGCCTAGCCAAAGCCTGGGTCAGCCCCCTCAAAGGATGGAGGATGGTCCGCTCTCCTGCGGCCCACGAAGAGCGGTTGCGATGATGGGCAACCAGATTTCCAGCCCATTCAGCTTCACGTTGTAATCGGCACCTGCAAGTTCACTAACTTTCGGAGGATTGAGCGCCGGCAAGGCACGCCTCAAAACTGCGGCGAAGCAATGCTCGCCAGTGGCAGAACGGATGATCGGTCGACTTTATTTTGAGGGGAAAGGAGTGATACGCGATTTCACGGAAGCAGCGATGTGGTTCCGAAAAGCGGCTGGCGAGGGTCTACCGGTTGCACAATGGGATCTTGGCATGATGTATTACCGCGGCTACGGTGTTTCGAAGGACCTTGCGACTGCCCGAGCGTGGCTACAGAAGGCAGCCGCTCGAGGCTACGCCCCCGCAAAAGCGATACTGGCCAGACTTGATGCGTCAGCCGATTCGGTATCTGGGAGAGATAGGAGCTGACAAGAAAGGAGTTCATTTTGTCGAGCAGATCAGAAGGAGTCATGTCGCTTGGATGCTTCACTCTGTATCGCCATGTGTTTGCAACCGTTCTACCCGAGCAGTATGATTCGCCTCTACGTTACTGTGCTGAAAAAGGACAGACCGCTTGCAGTTTTCCGTGGTATAAGTGCCCCATTCACTGTGAAACATTCAGAAATCCGCTGGAATCCAGAGCTTGAAGAATGGTTTTGCGTGAGGTGCGGGCGAACCTCAGACCATGCGGTGCGGGAGGATGCCCAAGTCGAGATGGAAGTATTCGAGTGCGTGCTTCCCAGCACCGAAGTACCCGAACAGCCTGATTGAAGCTTGAGAATCGAAGCACTAGCTTCTTGATTTCATTCGGAACCCGGACGCGCCATCGCAGCAAAGAAAAGGAAGCACAAGTCATAAACTGGTCGCTACCTGACTCTGGAGCGCCCTCGCGCGCACGCACCCCACACCCGCCGCCCCCCGTCACCGGAGAAACTATACGGCGCGCCGCTCCCACTCCTCCGCCCCGCGCGCTTCACGCCGCTGCGACCCCTCCCGCACAGGTTATAGCGCTGTGAGTAAATTGTGCCGCTAACTAGCTATGCCGCTCGTGGTGACTAAAGTAATACGACCAGTCGTGCCATAGTACGGAAGCTCGCCGAACGATTAGAGTCCATCAAGTGTACGATTCGAATTGAGTGCGAGCAGCCTGCGGAGTCTAGCCCAGGAGGACGCAGTGAAAAATGTGTACGAGGTTCTGAGACAGAAAGAGCAACAACTCGTGACGGTGCAAAAGGAAGTCGACGCCTTACGGATCGTCGCACCGTTACTGGAGGACGAGGTCAAAACCCCAGCCGCAATATCTCAGCAACTGCACCAAGCGAACGCCAAAAAAGGAGTCCTCCCATGAGTCCCGTCTTGCGGACGACGGGGTAAAATCCGCAGTGCCCGAAGGCGGGCAAGGCCCCGTGTATTCGATTTCCCCGCCATCGTTTTTGCCCTGGAGGCCCAAACCGGCTATGATCGGCCGCTTCGGGACGTTCTGTTCAATGTGCCCCACATCGGCGGGAATGTTGTACACCACCCAGTGGGTAAATCCGCCAGCCTTCGGAGCGTCAGGGTCTCGAATGGTCAAAACAAAAGATTCCGTTTCCGCTGGGGCGTCTCGCCAGGAGAACTCCGGAGAAATGTCATCCCCCTCGCAGGTAAACTGAATGGGTATCAGACCGCCTGCCTGAAAATCGGAGCTTGTCAATCGCATTTCGTTCCTCCCGCGCCATCCGACAAACTGACGGACTGCCAAAAGCATGAAGGCGCGTTCGGATCGAGTCTTCGTGATCCATCCGCGCCTGATAACAACATCTTTTTCCACTTCTATCTTCATCTTCCTCCGCAGGGCCCGGTATGGGTCAATCGGCAGTTTCCTGTATTCCTTTCTTCCTCTTATCCACTGTGACCTTTCAGACCACGATCGCGTCCAATGCTGTGCGCGTTGTCATGGCCGCAAGGGAAGATCCGTTGTCGAGTTCGGATCGAGAAGAGCTCATGGACCGGAAGCTAGGGTACTGGCCGCCCGCGCCGCCTACATTGGCAGTTGCACAGGAATATCCAACGTCGAGGCCGGTCGCCGCTACGGGGTTCCGGTGTTTGGCACGCTCGCCCCGTTCTTTCGTGATGGCGTACCAGCAGGAGGAAGAGGCTTTCCGCCGATTCAGCCAGTTGTTTCCGCACAACTCCGTGCTGCTCTGGACACCTACGATAGTCTGGCCGCCATTCCTGTGGGCAAAATCGCGATCCCAGTATTGAAGTGTCGTCTAGAGCGACAATAATCTCTAACGATCAAAGGTCGAGTCCGACCGGAGCCGGGTTGGCTCAGGTTTTAGAGCGCGACGGAGAGGAGATTCGTATGGCCACCTGCGGTTTGTGGCAATGAGTACGATGAGAGTTTCGAACTGATAGCGGGCGGAGCGCGTCACACTTTTGACAGCTTCGAATGCGCGATCCAGGCGATTGCCCGGTTTGCGAACACTGCAAAGGCAAGGTGATCGGGCACGGCGTCGAGATCAGCGGCCGTCTTTTCTGCTGTGCCCATTGTGCAAGATCTGCGCCATCAGCGGACGTTCGGGATCGCGCTGCTTAGCGGACGTGAACATTCTGTCTCTTAGAGGAAAGCTTGAAACGGAAACCACGGCGGTTCGCGCGGCCGCCGTGGTCAGGGTCAGGCCGCGATGGAAGGTCCGGAAGCCTTCGAGATCTTCGCGACCGTTTTCGATACTCTTTCTGTTTTGTCCCTCAGTGCCAAGTCGGCCTGAGAGACGATGCCAATGACACGGTCTTCTCTATCCACAATTGGAATTCTCCTCGCCTGATGCCCCTGCATCAGTCGCTCGCATGTCTCGATATTTTCACCATCCCGGCAACTGAGAGGATTCAAGGTGAGGAGTTTTTCGATTGCTGTCTTCTTCGGATTCATCCCGTGCGCGATGACCGAGCAGCACAGGTCGCTGTCCATAATCATCCCAACCAGTTTCCGGGACTCCTGATCGGCCACGACCGGCATGGAACCGATATTGCGATCGCATAAGATTCTCGCGACCGTTTGCGCGGTGTCACTGAGCACACAGCAGACTGGATCGCGGTTCATGAGCTCTCGAATCGTCACGGGTCACCTCTCTGAATACACACTTAGGTTTGCTGCGTGAGCTTGATCTTGTCGACGATCTTTCGGTCACCAGCGTAGGATTGCGCGATCCGCAGCGCAAGGTCGTGTTGTTCTTCGCTGCCGACTGTACCGGTGAGAATCACTGAATTCTCATCGACATGAACACCTACGTTACTGTTGCGGAGCGCGGGTTCCGAATTCAAACCCTGTTGAATCTGCCGCTGCACTTCCGGGATAGATTGTCCGTGCGGCGACGCCTCCTGGTCCGGCGGCATCTGCTGTCGAGGAGCCTTCTCCTCAGGAAACGTCGGGGGCGTACTTTGAGGTGGTGCACTCGGAGGTGGCTGCCCTTGTTGTTGCGCGAGGGTTGCTGTTGCCACGAGCAACGCCAATCCGAATAACATCGTTTTCATAGACTTCATAAAACCTCCTTTGACTCCCATTTTGATGCCTGAAATTGGGGCAAAGCTGACTATTGAAACGCGCCTAAATTCCCTGTGAATGGAACGTCTTACAGGCAAAGCAAGGGCTTGCCCATTCTGGTTTTCCTTGAAGTTTGGCTTGACGCGGCCCCAGTCTGGCTTGATCCTGTCGGCGGATATTTGATCCTGTGCCTGCCGCCAGGCCGTCGAACACAGTAGGGTCAACGCAAGCATGAAGTTCAAATCACCGGCTCCACTTCCGCACCGAGTGCCGCGAGTTCAAGCGGCGGAATGGCGCAAGGCTAGCGTCACCCTTCGTTTCGCTCAGTTCGAGGCCCAAGCTCTGGATGTCCACGTCGACTTCCCTCTGTTCCAGCGTTTGGCTCTGCCCATCCCTTCTGGAAACACCAAAATCCCCGGCATCAAGATCCAGGACACCCGCATGCTTCGCCTGATGGAAGTCCTGCTCCACCGTGGTACCCAACTCGGCGGATGCCGCCAAATCCATGAAGCCATCCTTTCCGCCTTCCAACTCACCCCCGAAACCTACACCCTCACCCAACTCCGTTATGACCTGCGCAAGCTCAAAGCACATACCCTGCTAGAGCGCGACGGCTCCCGCTACGCCTACCGGCTCACCGAAAAAGGCATCCGCGTGGCCCTCATGTTCCCTCTCTTCCACCAGCGCGTC
>QIAN01000273.1 GCA_003225005.1 Acidobacteriota bacterium
GATAAGGCGGTAGTACGCAGCCCTGAAAAGGCTGGCGTCGGCGGTTCAACTCCGTCCCTCAGTCGATGGGAGGTTTAAGAATTTCTCCTAACTCATTGAAAACATGTCCGGCGGCCCGATCTGGAGGCAACTGCGGCGGAACTGCGACAGGCAGAAGCGGAAATCCAGCTTGGTAGAGGGTCCGCATGGCCAGATGTGGGGCTCGGATTCCGCTACGGACGCGACGAGGGTAGCACCATCGCGCGAGGCGGATTGACGTTTACGTTGCCCGTATTTTCACGCGGGCAAGAACTACGCGCGACCGGGGCATCGCGGGCTACGCGCTTGGGGCGAGAACTCGAGGCTGGCCGGCTGGCCGTGGTGAATGAGGTCAAGACCGCATTTGAAACCCAGGAGCGCAGAGTGGAGGCGGCCGAGGAGTTACGTCAGAACGGCGTCCAGGCGCTGGATGAGAACGAGACTTTGGCACTCCGGAGTTTTGAAGAAGGCGAAATCAACCTCATGGATCAATAGATCCTGAAGCTGCTTGTCTTGGCGTGCGACTGGTTGGGTTGCGGAGCAGGGGGGTCGGCCACGATTACCTGCAAGCCGGCATCGCGAAGCTCCTCGACATACTTTCCGCCAAGTTTCATTGAGCGCGTCGGGTCGATGCGCAGAACTTCATCTTGTTCATGTCAGCCTCGTCTGTGCTAAGTGGGTATTTCCACTTGCCAGTGGAAGAATTCGCTACATTCTGGTTTGCGCAAGCGACGGATGCGTGCGGACCGGGTTTGGCTACAGGGATAGGAGCAACGCGTTGATCACTTTCTGTATCCCGGCCCATGCGTCAGGACCGCCGTCGGTCTCGATCGAAAACCAGCCTTTGAAGCCCAGTTCCTTCGAAAGCTTGATCGCAGTTGGGAGGTTGGATCTTGGGCTGTCGCTGATGTGCTGAACGGTGCGTGCGAGCGGGTATAAAAGCCGCAGTCCCTCTACCGTTCCGACCTGGGGATTGGAGTAAGCTCCGCTGCCTTTTATCAGCTCCACCAACTGATCCAGCCGCTCTCCACGCGGCTCCAGAATGACGGCGACACCCTTCGGCTTGCCGTAGTCGACCAGGGCTTTTAACCCCTCGATGCATGGCGTCAGGTCTTGTGGCAAGTAATGACTCAAGAACTGCCGCAATATCGATCCACTTCTTCGTAAGCTCGGTGGCATGGGCGCGAATTGCAGGATCGGGAGAACACACGCTGATATAGCCTCGATAGGCTGTTGCGCGCGGATCAAGTTCCACTATCAGGTCCACCACCCTCGATTTGGCCTCGTGAAGCCGTCGTTTGAATTCCCCGATGTACGAAGGCTCCATGGAGAGCAGATTGATGTTGCACACCTCCAGGTGGTGGAGGCGGAGACGGTCTGCTACTGCTCCGGGGAGATCCATCATGTCCAGTTTTAGCGCCGCCGGTTGTTTGCTCCAGTCGCCCCAGACTTCCGGCAGGAGGCCCTCGAAATCGTTAGTCAATAGACTGATGCGATCGAGCTTGGCGCGAATTGCGGCGTCCTGAGCCCCCGCAAAGTGGCTTGTCGCAAGCGCAGTCACAGCCGCAGCCGAACCGAACAAAAAATCGCGGCGGTTCATGCCGGAAAAACCGCGTTGAAAATCACTGGAGCTCATCGTCACAACCTCTTTGCCTGCAAATTCCACTAATTGCTCTTTGGCTGAGCTGAGTCAAAACCAAGTTGTTGGAACCTGACGGCGCGTGATCGCTGTGCAACGCCGACGAGCCGAGATTTCCCTTCTGCCCATCTTGGTTGCGTTGAGTATACATCTCATTTCGCCGCCTTTCCGACCTGTATCGTTGTTTGTGTCTTAACCATGCCCTCCCTGCCGGTGACTGTCGATCTTTTGCCGTCCGACTTATGTGGACAACGGGCAGCGAACATGCGGGAAGTCGGCCTGACCACTACCTACTCCCGCTGACAATTGTAATTTCCTTTCGGCTACAGACGGGTTCGCGATGGTCCTTTCTACTCTGACAGAGTGTCGCCCCCAAGATCTTTCTTTGCTCATCAACTGTTTGGAAACTCAGATGGGTATGAGCCAGTAGTAATGAAGGCTCTGGAGTACTCACCTCTATTTTCCGGAGGCCGCGGGATCCAGTCGGCGCTATGACGGTGATTCGATTCTTGCTAGCCCCACGGTTTGCGGGCTGCGTATCGTACGCTGAGAACGAAAGGAAGGGAGATGCAATGCGGCTACGTAAGCGCCATCGTTCCCGATTTATCATTGCAAGAAGGTTCGCATTGGCGGCAGAGATTGGTTATGGGTCGGTCGAGGTTATGTGCTGAGCCAGTCGGGAAAGCGGAGCGCCGATGATCGTGGTGTTACCCATATCGATGTTGACCAATCGGCGAGAGGGCGATTGCAGGAATCCAGGAGTTTATCCTCCAGGTCGGGCATCGCCCGGAACAGGGAACAGTTGCGTAGCTCATTTGAAGAAGGCTGTTGTCGCGGCAGGGCGTTGGGGGGGCCGGTTGTGGATACGTTTGTTTGACGTGACTGGACACGTTCCGTTGAAGATAATTTGCCGCGCTTTTTGCAGCCTTGTCCTGATTTGCTCAAGTTTGCGGAAGACCATGGTATCCGGATCACGGTTGAGAATTACCCGATGTTGTTTACTCGCGATGAATGGCCAGGAGGAAAGTATCTTGCAACTAGCCCATCTGTTTGGCGGCGGATGTTTGAGGCGATACCGAATTCCAACTTCGGATTGACTTAACGATCCCTCTCATTATTGTGTAGCAGATGATGGATTACATCAAGCCGCTGCGCGAATTTTCCAGCCGTATTTTTTCGAGTCCAGGCAAAGGACACGCAAGTTGAGCGCTCCAGGTTAGATGAAGTCGGTATTTTGGCGTACCCATTGGAGTATCACTCGCCTCGGTTGCCTGGCCTCGGAGAAGTCGATTGGGGGGCGAGTCGAAGTCGAGGACCGCGCTTTTGAAATAGACTTGGAATCGCACAAAAGACCACTTATCCAAAGCTACCACCATAGATAGCTAAATTTACCTCCGTGCAATGGCCGTCCCAGCGATTGGCAACAAACCCCTGCAATATACGAATCATTACCTCCTCTGTCGATGTTGTTTGATCAAAGCAACTGGAAAAGTTTTGGTCAGTGCAGTTCGCGTGCGAGGATTGGAGCTACAGTCGCAGCTGCGTCAAGGCCAAGTCTTTCTATAAGTTCAGCGCCGGATAGAAATTCTAATCTGGCAGAGCGAACGCAAACATCGTGTCGGCGCCTGTTCCTATAATGTATTGTTTTCCATTGACAGCGTAAGTCATCGGGCCACTCGCATTGGCACCGCCTAGATACACATGCCACAACGGCTTGCCTGTTAACGCATCGAGTGCCATAAAGTTGCCGTCCATCCCACCCCCGAACACTAGGCCGCCGGCTGTGGAGAGTACGCCGCACTCGGTATAGTTTACCATCTTGAAGTCCCACATCTTCTCTCCGGTCTTCGGGTCAATGGCACGAATTGCACCGTACCCTTCAGACTCTGTCTTGTAATTGGGGTTCGCGCGCCTATGCGTAACGGAAGCAGGCGTCTGGACAGGATCGGGCGGCCAGTCAGGCGGGGGCGCTGTTTCCCCAAAGCCGGGCCACCAACCGTCCCCAGTGTACATGTGCATTCGCTTCCATGGAAGAATGGGCCGTTTTCCCGAAAAACCTTCGTAGTTATCCCAGACCGACATATAGAAGAGCCCCGTTTGGGGGTCGTAAGATGGCGGATAATAGTTTGTGCCCCCTTGCCCACCCGGCATAGCGGCGATTCCGCCCATCGGTTTGGGCCAGTGCTTTGGGTCCTTAATCGGCCGCCCATTCTGATCGATGCCAAGCGCCCAATTCTCCTTGACAAAGGGCTTGCCCATAAGGAATTGGCCGGTGTCCCGGTCGAGGACATAGAAGAACCCGTTGCGATTGGCCCAAAACATCACCTTACGCGGTTTGCCGTCCCAGGCGATATCCGCTAAAACAGGAATCTGTGTGGCGTCCCAATCGTACTCATCGCCCGGCGTGAATTGGTAATACCACTTTAGCTTTCCGGTATCGGCATCCAGTGCGACCACGCTATCCGAGTAGAGGTTGTCGAATTTGCTGCCCGGCGATCGCTGATCGCCATTTGCAACAGGATTCGGATTGCCGGTGCCCCAGAACACTAGGTTCGTCTCAGGATCGTAGGAACCGGCGTTCCAGACAGGGCTGCCGCCGTACTTCCACGTATCCCCTGCCCATGTCTTCGCGGCCGGATCATCCGCGCTAATCGGACTGGTGTAAGTTTTCCAGATTTCCTTCCCAGTGTGAATGTCAAAGGCAGCGAGAAAGCAGTTCGCGCCCATATCGTCGGTGGCGGGTCCGACGATGACCACGTTCTTCACCACCAGGGGTGGGACGTTGATCTGATAGCCCTTGCTCCAATCCGCAACCTCGACTTCCCATTTCACGCGACCGGTTCTGGCGTCAATGGCGAGCAGATGATCGCTCCATCCCGTGGTCCAAAACAAGGTGTTTCCCTCGATCGCCACTCCCTTGTTAACCTGGTACATGCGTTGCCCATGGAAATCGTCCGGATTAAACGAACGCGCGAGCTTCCAGTACTGCTGGCCCGTGGCGGCATCAAGCGCCACCACTTCCGTCAGGCTCGTCGCGTACAAAATCCCGTCGACGACAAGTGGCGTGTTCTCCATCTTCTCGTCAGCGGGCGTGGTGGTGGGCCGATAGACCCACTTTAACTGCAGATTTTTGACATTATTCCGATTCACTTGTGTCAAGAGGCTGTGTCGGTCACTTGCATAAGTTCCCGAGTAGGTGAGCCAATTCTGAGGTTCCTGATTGGCGTGAAGAAGGCGATCGAACGTGACTTGCGCCTGTATGGAACCCATCAGTACGGCAAACACCACAAGCACTCGCAAATTCATTTTTCTCTCCTGCAAAAATGGGGTAGCCCATTCTATTGGCCTTTGCGTTTCGTAAGGGGCACCAGTACGATATTCCGGAAGTCGACCCCACCGTTGTGATCGCCCTGCAACTCTATCGGACCTGGCCGACCTTCGAACGGATCGAAGGCGATCCCGGTCAGGCCATCGATGACACCCTTCTCGTAAAGCTTCTGTCCATTCAGGATCGTGGTGACTTCACGACCAATCAGGCGGATATCGTACGTTTGCCACTCGCCCGGGGACGTGCCCGCGTTCACTCTCGGTAAAATTCGCGTGTAAAGCGCACCGGTGCCGTGCATGCCCGGGGGCTTTCCAAAATCGGGCGCGATCTGAACTTCATAGCGGCCGCGCAGACCGATACCGCTGTTGCCCTTCGCGAGGAGTTTATATTCAACATGCAGTTCAAAATTCCAATACTTCGCCACAGTCCTTAGATCATCCCCGTTGCCCACACTTTTTAGAATCCCGTCCTCAACGCTCCAGCCCTCCGCCTTGCTGGAATTGACGCCCGTCCACCCTGTGAGGTTCTTACCGTCAAATAGGTGGATTGGCTTTCCTTTAACCCAGGTGCCGTCGTCGTGTTCATCAATTTTTGGCGAACGATATCCGGTGAACGTCAAAGTAATTGTAGGACTCGTCATCGTACCCTGTAGCCGACCGTTAAGGTACTTCGCCTTATATTCGGCACGATCGTTCGGATCTGCGGTGACTCCGGGGCGGCCTCTGGGTATCCAGGTGAAGTCAAGTACTCCGTTCTGGATTTTTGCGATCTTTATGTCGTCGAGGCTACCGTCCGGAGACCCAACGAACTGAATATTCATACCTGGTGTTCCCGCGCCAGTCACAGCCAACCACCATGCTGCGGTCGTAGTAAACTGCGCAAAGTCGATGGGTTTGGCGTGCACCAGAATATCCCATCGGCCATTGAAGTCCGCATCAGCGGCTCGGCTGACCGAAGTAAGAGCGATTACGGCAACTAGCGCACGTAGCGCGAGTCGCCATCCGAGAAGCATTTGCACCATTTGTCTCCTCCCGTCAGTTACTATGCGACCTAAATGCGGTCATCTCTGTGACCATTGGAATCTTGAGTGCGATGTGCGTGCCTGATCCTCCGGCGAGACTGACATCCCTTCGGCAAATGGAACTCAGGTTGAATCACAAATGATCCATTGACTTATCCAGAATTGTTTGCATCCTCGCGTACGATCCAGGGCCGCCACTTTCGATTGAATATTAAAACCCATTTCTTTCGAAAAGGCGATAGCAGTCGCAAGGCTAGATCTGTCAGGAAAAAGTGTCTGTCAATCAATTGGCTCGCCAAGCGATTGAATCTGCGAAAGGGCTCTGGGGAATGGAGGGTGGCGTGAGGCGACGATTCAGATCTCCCGTATCCCCAGATTCCTAAACTGCACCCTGCCGCCGAAGCCGCCCCCTTCGCCCACTGGCTGGAAGGAGATCGGAGCCGGCGCCGCCCAGTTCTCCCCCGGCAGCGGCATGTCGATGACATCGACGATCTGACTGTCATTCATCCAGACCTGCAGATGATCGCCCTTGAACAAGATTCGCAGGTGGTTCCAGCCGTTGGTATGACGAATCTCGCGGAACTGGCTGCAGTCCTGCAGGTAGGTGTGGTTCTTCGAGCCGCAGTCGCCGGTTGACAGCCAGTCAACGTTTCCGCGGATGGCCTCCGGCAACTGACGGTGGACGACGACGCCGACGTACTCGCCCGCCTCGCGACGGCCGAGGTTGAGCTGGTAGCCGGTGCGGAACATGATGCCGCTATTGAAGGTGCAGGCAGGATCCTTGCTTAGGTTGGCCTGCTGCTGGATCTGGCCGTTGCCATCGGGCTTGGGTCCAAGCTTCGCCGTGCATTCCACGTTCGGCGCCTCGTCCAGCTTGTAGTCGAGCTCGAGTTCGAAGTCGTGGAAGTTATCGACCGTCGCGAGCCAGCCGCCGCGGCCTTTGTTCGGGACTGGGGCACTCGTGATCACGCCATTCTCCACGGCCCAGCCGCGCTCGGCCGGGTTGGTCGACATGGACGCGGCAGGCGCCGTGGGCGGCTCGCCGCTTGCGCGGTTGTTGCGGCCGGCTCCGCCCTGGCCGTAGGACTGAATCGTCCAGCCGGTGAAGTCCTTCCTGTTGAAGAGCGCCTTCCACGCGCCCTGAGCGAGGAGCGGAGCCAATGCGACCGCGACGACAAATGCCATCGCGGAAGCCAAAAGCACACTCGTTGATTTCATATCGACACCTCGAAGACGAGGGATTTTGATGATGTGAGCTGCGCCAAGTGCCGACACACTTGAAAGCGAAATTCTGCGCCTAAATCACACATGAACTCTTCGATTACAAAATGACCCGCAGTTTACCGCAGTCCCTGCTTCACCTGAAAATTCAATTGTCGTATATCTCACATTGAAAACGTGGTTGGCCAGGGACGGAGTTGAACCGCCGACGCCCACCTTTTCAGTACGCGCAACCAGCTTATCTCCTTGGTTCATTAATAACTTAACTGATCATGTCCCAAGCGTGACAGTGGCACGAACGTGTCAAGTTGCGAATTCCGATATCGAAGCCTAACGAGATTGCTTGCGTGTCGGGAATCGGGTCCTGACGATGAAGGACGCGATTCGGCGAAATCAAGCCTCGTTCTCAAGTGTCGGTAGCACATATCATGTGCTACCGACAGGCATCCGTTCCATTCTTTGCTTGATTGAATCGTCCAAGCTATCCTTTCCATGAGCGAGAGCGGTTCCCTGCTGTCCACATATCGGTTGGAAACGGGCGCACCGGAGACGGCGGCCTTGCGGAGAATAAGCTTGACAGTTACCGATTTATTTCGTTTTATTAGGTTTTCTTTCATTCGCATGCTGACGGAGCCAGCGAATCGGCTGCGCGTCATACAGGTGCAATACCGGGGCGCCGACAACGGCAGTGGATGGCCCAGGAGTCTTGTGTGTAATCGATTGACAACCGTCCGGAGATCACATGAATCGAAGAACATTTCTGCAAGCAGCTAGTGTTGGTTTGGCAACTAGTCCCGTCACGCCTGTCGTTGGGTATGCTTCGCAGCCCGGTGCGCAAGATCGGTCAGCGGGCAACGGCGTCGGGACACAGAGTCAACCAAATGCAGAATCCCCCAAGCAAATACTTCTCAAGGACTACCGCCCAAAATCCATCTACAAGGTTCCGGTAACGGAGGTGGCGAAGGCCAAGTTTCCAATCATCGATATGCATTCCCATCCCTACGCCAAAACCCCGGAGCAGATTGCTGAATGGGTTAGGAACATGGACGAGGTTGGCGTGGAAAAGACAGTCATTCTCACGATGGCCGTGGGCAACGAATTTGACACGATCTACCCTAAGTACGCCAAATATCCAGACCGTTTTGAGATATGGTGCGGTTTTGATTTTACGGGCTACGACAACCCGGGATTCGGGCCAGCCGCCGTTCGAGAACTTGAAAGGTGTCATCAAGCCGGTGCGCGTGGCGTCGGTGAGCTTCACGACAAGGGAAAAGGCATGCAGAGCGGCAAGCAAAAGACCATGGACATGCATCCTGACGACCCTCGGATGGATGCGCTATGGGCGAAATGTGGAGAATTGAAAATGCCGGTCAGCCTTCACGTAGCGGACCCGATCTGGATGTATCAGCCGATGGATAAAACCAATGACGGGCTGATGAATGCCTATCACTGGCGCTTGGATAATCAGCCTAACATTGTCGACCTCTCTGGCCTGGTCGATCGTCTTGAAAACACGGTCACGAAACATCGACAAACCACGTTTGTTGCTTGCCACTTTGCGAACCTTGACTATGACTTGACGCGACTGGGCGGGCTTTTCGAGCGTAATCCGAACCTGTACGCCGATATTTCTGCCCGGTACGCCGAGACTGCCCCTATACCGCGCTTTGTGTCGCAGTTTTATGCCCAGTATTCAGATCGTCTTGTTTACGGGACGGATATGGGTTTTGACAAAAAAATGTACCGGATCACATTTCGCGTTTTAGAAACGATGGATGAGCACTTCTACGAAACCGAGCAATTTGGCTATCACTGGAGTCTGAGTGGATTCGGCCTGCCTGATGCAAGCCTTAAGCAGGTGTACCGCGAAAACGCCGCCAAGATATTGGCTTGAGGCGTCGCCCGACAGTGAACGTGCGCGAAAAAATGCGGCCGTTTCTTCTCGAATCGCTTCCCTTTCAGGGGTGGGATCGAGGTGCGAAACCGCTTGGACAGGTCATGTGCAAATAGCCTACTTTCGCGTTCCAGAGATCGACAATGGTGCGTCTGCGTTCTTCGCTCCAACATTAGGGATCTTTCCTGAGACCGAAGAGTGATTGGGGCCGCAGGACGCGGCTGACTAATTCTAAGTTGGTCAAGGGGCAGCAACTCGGGGAGAACACAAAGAACCGCCTTCTTTTGAGACAATCTGTATACGAGGAAAACGCAACCAAAAATAACAACTCGATAGTAAAGGAAAAGCACAACATGTATCATTACGTTGATGCGTGAGAGTTCCGCGCGGAAAACCGTTTCCCACCTATCGAGTTCAGCTGGTCTAGAACGGACAGGGGCCAATGGCTGCGCTCCGCGAAGCGGCCGGCAAAGGGTTCGAATCGGCGTGGAAATGCAGTGAGATCCATGACATCCAGTGAAATCAGTTGGAGCAGCACACAACCTAAAGAGGTGGGCGCGCTTACATGGTTTGAGATTCAGCAGCAACCGGCATTGTGGCCGACAACAGCAGTACGCGTTCGCGAGGTAATCACCCGGTTAAACCTTCGGGCCACCCTGAAGGATGCGCGAGCGGTCATAACTGGTGCAGGAACGTCAGCTTATGGTGCGGCTGTGGTGGCAGCAGCATGGCCGCGATCTAGGGCTGTGCCCTCTACTGATCTGCTCTTGGCGATAGAGCCCTATATGGAGGATGCAACTGTACTGGTCTCCCTCGCACGCTCCGGTAACAGTCCCGAGAGCATGGCTGAAGAACACTGGAAGAAGTGGACAGCGCTATATAACCAGAAGATGCTCTCCCATGGCGAGTTCAAAGACTTGTATGTCTACGGATATGACTCGCCTGAAGCGTACGCAATTGAGAAAGACGGCAAGATGTTTTACGCCTTCTACTCACCCAAGGCAGATAAGTCCTGGAAAGGAAAAATCGAGCTCCGGGGCTTGGCGGCAGGGAAATATCACGTTCACGATTACGCCAACGACAAGGATCTAGGCGAACTCGATGCAGCCAAACCAACGATTGATACGGAATTCACAGGAAGCCTCCAGCTGGAGACTGTGAAGGAATAGCTTGTTCTACTTCTGATCGAGGGCGGCGTATTTAATGTCGCCCTCGGTTTCTACACTTCAAATGAGTGGCGCCATCTAAACTGCGCTTTAATTGCAGCGCAGTCCTGAGTTGGTCTCCGGACATTTCCTATTCCGCAAACCTCTCGCTGACTATCAGCTGGGGCTCGGCGATGAACAAGCAGAAACCAGTTCCCGCCGCTGTCTCTCAATCGTGACGTCACCAGATCATTGCATGTCGTACCACGCGCAGGTGCTCGTCCAGCAGGACCGCTCCACGCATTTGTCCCGAGAGACGAAACATACAATGTGATCACGCGCAGATGACCTTGTGCCGGGGCCCTTGGGCACGGACACTCAGCAGGCCCGGCCACCGGTCACAAGGGTCTTGTTCGCCCAGCCGATTCGCGGTGTGGCAAAGGTCCTTGAACCGAGACCCCCAATTGACGTTTCTGATACATTTGTTTTTCTTGTGGTCCCCAACCTCGGGTGCATCTGGATTCGCATCAGGACCGAAATATCGCAGAAGTACCAGCGGTTCAGTTTTTGAAGTGTTCTCGACGGTGAACCCCTCGATTGCCGCCTTATAGGTCACAAATACTTCGTCTTCGGTTAGATGTCCGAACCGGATCATTGCCGGACTATGGAGTGCCAGCTTACCCATTCTTCCATCACCCTGGGTCACAAACACCCCGAAAGACCCCTGCTCTTTCACGAAGCATTTGGCGCCTGGTTGGACGGTTAGTTCCTTTGCGCTGAAAAGCTGGCGGCCATCGAACTTTCCATAGACAATCCACTTATCCAGATAGCCCTCGGAGGCGGTATCAGCAACGGATATTGGCTCGATATAGTGATGGTTCTTAAAGTCGGGATCCGTGTTGGTCTGCCAGTCGATCGCATCCACCAAATAGTCCAGGTTGTGATGCATCTCGGGAGGAAAGTCTTTTACGAGGAAGCGCCACGGCACAGGGCGACCCTCGAGCATAGATTGGTAAAAGGCGAGGACATCGCTACCCCACTGCGGCTCGAATGTACAGAGCGAGCCGGGAGCATGCAGAGTACAAGGCGGCACCAGCCAGCCGGTGCCGAGGCGTAGTCGATAGGCTCTGGAAAGTTCCAGTATGCCGTTGTCACCTTCATTCCAGCGTTCAAGGCAGCGGCGAAGCTGCGCCTTGGTGGTACCTGAGTCTAGGCCGAAGTACGTGTGTGGGAAGTTGTTATCCACCGGGTTGTACTGGGGAGGAAAGTAGTAAGCTTCAGGCTTGCTTTCCCGGCCCACTAGCTTTGCCTGTGCCGAACTCTGGTGCATGTGGTGAGGGATGGGACCCAGGTTGTCAAACAACTTGCCGAAGACAGGCCAACGATGAAATTCATTCCACAACTTTTCGCCAATCAGTCGCGGCCCTTCTAATGCTACGGCCTCGCGTAAGGTGAACTTCTTCCCATTTGCGACCACATAACTCAAGCCTTCATCCGGAGCCCGATTTTCATTCGTTGCTTCCGTGGTAGACGCAAACCATCGCTCGTCAATGCCACCTCGGTTGGCCCCCAGGGCATAGTAATCCGATGGAGCTAACCGTAATCGCCTTCCCGGCAGCACAAATGACCTAGGAACCCAGCAGGGGGCAAGGCGCAGCAGCCCTTCCCCAGATTCAACTGCTTGGCGCGTCCATTGATTGACCGACATTTTTCCTCATGTTGGTTCGTCTCGCACGCGAACCATCGCAAATATCTCTCTCGATTAGGTCGTGTTTGCCTTATCACGCTGAGTAGGAAAACTAGTGCCATAGTTGTTTGCACTCTACCGCGTGCGGGCTCGAAACTTTAGTCCTAGACCGGTTTCTCCATAGGTGCAGGCGCTGGCAATCTGAGCACCCGATGCATCTCCTCCAATGTGAGCCCTTTTGTTTCGGGATAGACCAGCAGGACAACAACAAACTGTAGGCTTGTCATAATCGCGAAAAGCAAAAACGGATAGGCGGCTGAACTCGCGGCAAACGCCGGGAACACCAGCGAAATCAGCGCGTTCATAAACCAGTGGGCAAAGCTGCCAAGACTTTGTCCTTTAGCCCTTACCGTGTTCGGAAAAACCTCGCCGAGGTAAATCCAGATCACGGTTCCCTGGGACAACGCAAAAAAAGCAATGTACCCCATGAGCAGCCAAAGCAAAAGATGGAGGTGTTCGTGCCTTAGGAATATCAAAGCCAGCCCGAGCTGGCACGCCGTCATTCCAACCGCCCCTATCAACAGCAGTGTTTTGCGACCAACACGATCAACGGTCAGCATTCCGGCAGTGGTGAAAATCAGCAAGGTCAGGCCTACGACCACGGACTGAAGACTGGCAGAGACGGTCCCGAATCCGGCTGCGTTGAAAATGAAAGTCATGTAGTAAACAATTGCGTTAATGCCCGACAATTGATTGAAAAATCCGATGCTGACCGCAAGAAAGATAGGAAACGCATAGCGCCGCGTGAAAAGCTGTGCGTGCGCAGCCACGTTTTCCAGCTGAATCGATTCCTTGATTTCCTGCAGCCGTTGTTCATACTGCTGTTCACCCAGGAGCCGAAGCACCTCTCCGGCTTCTTCGCTTCGGTCTTTTCGCATCAGCCATCTGGGGCTATTGGGGATGCCGAACAACATAACGAAAAAGACGACCGCAGGCAGGGCCGCGATTCCCAGCATCCATCGCCATTCGGCGGCACCCAGATTCGCAAGTCCGAATAGATAATTTGAGAAATACGCCAGCAATATGCCGGCCACCACGTTGAATTGGAAAAACGCCACCAGCCAGCCACGTTCCCCAGCCGGTGAGATTTCTGCGATGTACATCGGCCCCAGAACTGAGGATCCACCAATTGCCAGACCTCCTATGATTCGAAAGAAAAGCAAAGCATACCAATCCCACGCGAGCGCACACCCAAGGGCAGAGACAAAGTAAAAGATCGCGAGAATGCGCAGTGTGTCGCGCGGGCCGAAGCGGTCACTCGGAAGTCCTGCCAGCATCGCACCGAAGATAGTTCCCAGCAGCGCACTAGAAACTGTCACTCCGAGCAATCCCGGAGTCAGGTTGTACGTCCGGGTAAGATCGCCGATGGCGCCCGCAATGACGGCGGTGTCAAAGCCAAAAAGGAGCCCGCCGAGAGCTGCAACAACAGCGCCTTTCACGAGATACAAATTGGAGGTTATGCCGCTCTCGTTCTGGCTCACGAAACGAAACCTTCTCTTTCTATCCAACCCGCAATACTGTCAATCATTATTAATGTTTGTTTGTGCACGTTTGCATTTCGTAAGAGTTCGTCGACAACTAACGCGTCTTCTTTTCCTCGCTGCCTCTGCCCACGATCAGCGCGTCGAGTGCGATGGGGCCTGCACCGAATAAAATAAGCACGAATGCCATAGTCAGCAAGGCCAGAGGGAACTCGTATCCCCCGGTGCCCATGAGGCCATTTTTCAGATGTATCTTCAGTATCGCCACCGCCATTTCGAAAGTCATGGCCACGCCAACCAACCGCGTCAGCAATCCCGCTATGACAAGAATGCCTCCAAAGAATTCTGTTCCGGCAGAAAGATAGGCGAACCACGAGGGGAAGCCAATTCGGATGACTGTCTGCATGTGATGTGACAGGTCACCGAATACCTTGGAATAACCGTGAAAAATCATGATGACCCCCAATACAATTCTAAGAACCAACAAGCCCAGCGGTTGCAGACGGTCGAGGTATCGCAAGTGTGTTTCCTCCAGCAAAAGTCGGGACAACTACGCGCCGATGGTCGCACCGGCGGGAGCGCACAACATCCGCATTGTGTTCTGTTCGGTAGGTTCCATCCACGTACTAATCAAGTTCTGGCGCCTCTGTGATCTCCGGACGGTTGTCAATCGATTACACACAAAACTCGTGGGCCATCCACTGTCATCGTCGGCGCCACGGTATTGCACCTGTATGACGCGCAGCCGATTCGCTGATTCCGTCAGCATGGGAACGAAAACAAAACATAATAAAACGAAATAAATCGACAACTGTCAAGCTTATTCTCTGGAATACCAAATTCACTTTGGCGCAAGGCGCCGTCTCCGGCCGCCAGTTCCCAACCGAATGAGTGACAGCAGAGAACCGCTCTCGCTCTTGGAAAGGTTAGCTTGGACGAAGTACAGGATGTGATGTTGCAGGCAATGGCGAAGAAGATCACCTGGTGGCATTACGCGCAGCTGGTGGAAGAAGAATCGACGGCGACGGTGATGGCGAGGACTGAAGCAAGTGGTCGAGCGCAAGAGAATGTTCTGCGCCTTGTACAGCGACCGGGAGAGCCATTTCTGGCTGACGCCGAAGGTCGGCTTACGTGCGAATTGGGACACTAGCCGCTATCGAAACAGTGTTATCAGCGGGATCATCCCGAAATATCTGATCTCGGACAAGGAACCGGTCTCAGACTTTAGTTCCTATCGTCCCTCGGGGACGTTTGCACACCGCAAAAGCAACCTTTTCAACCCTCCTCTTCGTAGGTTCCCCTGTTTAGGTTCCCCTGTTTAGGTTCCCCTGTTGAAGAGAAAAACTCACACCACTGTTACTGCCACCCCGGCCTTCTTCAGTGCTATCAGATCGGACTTCGAGATTCCTCCATCGGTGATGACGCGGAATGGACGAAACAAAACTCATGAAGGACTGCATAAGATAGAAGAAATGCGGGCTAGATTCGTGGAAGAGAATATCAACGAGTCAAACGATGAAACAGATTACCGGACTCGTGCGCCAGTTGACCGATTGCAGGCATTATGCATTTCTCGGGAGCGCCGATGAATAGGCGAAGGCGACCTCAGCAACCCGTTTTAATCGTGTTGGAGCTAAGTGCATAATTGTTCGGAGCGGCAAGCCGCTGTGATGTTCTGAATGCTGTACCATCAAACGAAGCCACTACTTTTCCATGCCAACACCGCTGACGCCTGACCAAATCGCTCAGATCTCACACTTGGTCGCCGCCTATATTTTGACTCAGCGCGACAGATACGCAGTTCGCGCGTTGCCCTTGTCCGCGCAGCAAAGAGCTAGCCTCGAAGGATTTTTCGCATCCGAACTCCTTGGCAACACGCGCGTGCTGGTGCTCGAAGGCGAGCGAGTGGCGAACCCCGATTTTTATCCGAAGCTCAGAGAGTTGGGTTTGAAGAACCTCCCCGAGCAATCCGGCATGGCAGCAATCACGTTCTATGACGTAATCGTTGCGCATGAACGTTTCTCGCCTGGTTTGCTCTTTCACGAATTTGTGCACGTGGAACAGTATCGCCAACTCGCCCTACCGCGCTGAATCGAAAACGCTGTTGCAGGTCACTGCTGCACGAAGCTCACGTAACCGTGCCGCTGCAGGAACTTAAAATAACCCACCCAGTCAAAATTATTTTGGGGGCCCAGTTCCATTTCCGTGTTTTGGATGACCTCGGCTAGATTGCGTTTGCCATCGCACCAGTAAAGTGCTGCGGTAGTTGGCGCCCAGAAGCCGCTGTCAGGAAATCCTTCCCGCTGACTGGGCGGGATTTCATCCAATGGGAGGGCGCCCATTCGCTTGCGGCGAACGACGATCTTTTCGGCTTCGGGACCGAAGTTGGGGGCCATCGGCTGTATCGTCCCCAAATGCAGTTCCGTTGCACGCTCCTCGACGGCGCCTTCGATCCGCACCTTCTGCGCAGCGGCAAAGGAGGCAAGCGCGGCCAGTTCCTGCTGGAGATCGGCCGCCTGTTTGACCGCTTTGGTTTCGCGTGCCAGATTGTAATCCACGCGAGCCGTCTCCCAGTAGAGCAGATGGCCCAGGCTGGCGGCGTCCTTTGCCGCAGTCACCAGGTCCAGGCTGTTTGCCGTCGCCGAATTGATCTGATCGTATCCGCGCTCCACAGCCAACTCAGCCATCCAGTGCATCTGTTCCGGTCCCGCCGATGCCAGAAAGTACGCGTAAGCCGCATTCATGACGGCGAGGTCGCGCAGGGATTTGGGGTCGACCTGGGCGGGGGTATCGAAGCTGGTGTGGTGGGCGGGGATTCCGTGGCCGCTATGCGGCGAGGTCGTGGGAATGCCGATCATCGCCTCTCCGAGGTCATCGTCCGTTCCGCCGTTGTACTCGCCCCTGTTGTACTCGCTCCATAAATAGGGGCGGCGCACCATAGGAAAATATTCCGCGGCAAGGCGCACAGTAAATGCATCCACAAAAGAACTAGCCGATTGCGGATTCATCGACCAGTTGAACTGCGTTCCTGCCAGGTACTGCCATCCGGCGGGTGTGTCGATGCACATGGCGGCAATGGTTCGCCTGGTTCGATCCTTATGGGCATCGAGATACGCGAACGTGCCATACCGCTCGCCCATGGCCAGGAGGCGGATGGTCCGCTTTGGCCTGGGTAATTTGCCTTCCTTAATCAGGCGGTTGAGGGTGGCAGTGGCTTCAAGAATAGATGCGACGCCGCTGGAGTTATCGTTGGCGCCCTCTTCATACAAATGTCCCAGCGAGAGCACCTCCTCCGCGCCAGCACCGTCGGTGCCGAGAATGACGCCGCTCACATACGGATACTTCCCCTCGTAGTAACGGGTGTCAACGTTGGCGCGGACCTTCACTGGCCCCTTCTTGAGCAACTCATGAAGGTATTGCTGCGATCGCGGCGTAATGGAAAAACATACCAGTGGCGTGTCGTTTTTGTTGAAGGCCCAGCCGTTATCTCCGAAATCGTTCTCCCAGTCGCGCTCGTCCAACAGTATCGGGTTCACTCTGCTCTCGCGAACCAGACCCAGCGCACCGGCCTGCTTCAAGTCGATCTTGGATATGCGGCCGCCAAGCACCAGCTTGCCTTTCAAGTCCGCATTGCGAATGTCATTGGGCCGCAGCACGATCTCAGTCTCTAAACCTCCCGGTGGGGTGGGACCGCTCCACTGGCACAACGAGGTAGGAACTTTCTGATAGTCGGCAAGAACGCGCATATCCTCCGGGACCTGAGGCGAGACGATTTCCAGCGTGGCAGAATGGGCGTCCCACGCGATCGGCTGCGTCCAAAAGCCGTTTTGGGTCACACCGTCGGCGGGTCCCTGGCCTATCTGGACGTCGTCCAGTCCTGCCTGCCGCATCATCTCCGCGACATGCTTTGCGGTCTCCTGAAATCTGGCAAAGTCAAAATATCGGTCGGTTGCCCACATTGCCTCCATGTTCGTCATGGCTTCCGTCGAGTTGACGTTCGCCAGCAGCAGCTTCAGCAGGTCAGTGACAGGACTCGAGCCCGAGGGGCCTGGGTCGTGTCCCGAGATCGCGCGCGCGGCGGTGGCGAGGGCGGCTGGCGTTGGCGCGGGAAAAGCAGTAGGAGGTGTGGACGAATCGGCGGCGCGCCCGCTGGCGCCGGTCTGTCCCCAAATTAGACCGACACTTATCAGCAGGAACAGAGCGAGTCGTTTTTCAGGCTGAATTTTCATAAGCCGCATTATCGGGATTAGCCCCCTTGAAACCTGGGAAACCTGGGAAACCTGGGGCCAGACGGAACGTTCACTAAATTAGGCGAATCCCAGGCAAACAAACTCACCATAACTTTTGGCAATTCTGCACAAAAAGCGAAGGCCCATCCCCGCTTGGCTCTAACTCCCGTGTTCTCAAAAATATAAGTACCTGCACATCAGTGTCATGACGAAGTGTTCCTGCAGGAACGCTTCTCTATGTCCAGAACGTCCGGTCGAGCGTCCGGCGGGTGCGCCACCGCCGTGGCTCTACGGTCTTATTTTGCCGTACCGCATGGAACGCGATACGACTTGAGCGCGCGCTCCCTGAACGCGCCCACCATCCGGTCTTGCGCGTAAGTCGGGCAGAAACTCATGTCTTTGAGGGTCGCTCTGTATTCCACCCCTCCCGCCCATTTGCCCGCCTCGACCATGGGCGCGGACTTCTCGCAAAACTTGTGGCTATAGCACGATTCGAAGAGCAGAGCCTCCATATAAGGCGCGAGCACAGCAACATTGGTGGGCGCGTTTTCCCATGAGGCGGAAAGCCCCATCTCGTGCGCCTGGTTCGCCATCCACGCCGTGTAATAAGCGGATTCCTCCGGCTTGATCGGAAAGCCTGTGGCATTATCGAAGTCTTCGACGTTGTCGAACTCGACGCCATCGAAGCCCTTCTGGACGCAGACCTTCATGCGCGCGATCATGATCGGCGCCAGAATACCCAGCTGGCGGATATCCAGCCAGCGCTCATGAGGCCATCCTACATAGCGGTTGCCGAGTACGCTCGAAGGGAATTCGGAGGCGTCAGACCGCGTATCCTCCCACGAGCCGATATCCACGTAGCAATACGCATGCTCGCCCCGCTTGTGAATCGCGGCCACGGTGGAAGCCGGATTCCCCACCGCGTCGATCACGTAAAACGGCACTTGAACCTCAAGGTTAGTGCAGGTTTGTGCCGTATCGCAGCTCAACTGCCACTGCCACTCCATTCCTATGGTTGGCTTCCAGCAACTACCCTTCTTTGCGTCGCAGGGAACCGGAGCGGGGAGGTGAGCGGCGAGCTCGGGAGTCAGGACGCTAGGTGTCGGCTCGCCGCTACTGGCCTGGGCAAATCCCAATCCAATGCAGACAAGTGGCAGAAGCACAAATGCCAGGGCTTTCAAAATGCTTCGCATTTTACCGGATCTCCGTGGAAGATTTTCTGTTTCCTGACGCGTCGCTCGTAAAGCAATCGGAACCGGCCACGGAACACGGTGCTCGGTCGGCCGATGACGATTCCAACCCGATTAGGTGCAGCTCTTTGCGGGCTTTGAAAAAGTGGGGCGAATAAAATTCATTGGACACAGACGCTCCTCAAGTGTGTTTGCACCCTTCGTTAATGCCCAGCCATCTCAAGCGCGGTCGTACAGATGAAAAGCAATGCTGCGCGGGTCCATCTTACCCCCCCTTTCGAAAATCGCGAAAGGTGGGCCATCCGGCCCGCGACTCATCAACTCGGACGAATCCGCCGCCCACTCCCGGGCGCCATGTGGATGCTGTTCGCCTATGCGAACACCACTTTGTCTGCTCCTGCTTGTGATTGTCGCCGGATGCCTGCCTCGGGCTGCCGCTCAGGCTGCCACCGCGAATGTGAATCAGGAAGTGCTCTCCAAATTCCGGTGCGCATGAAATCATTTGTCGACCATCAGACCGTCGCCGGCGTGGTTACGCTGATCGCCCGCGACAATGACGTCCTCGAGTCCGACGCCTATGGCATGGCCGATATCGAAGCCGGCCATCCCAAGGTCTGCCCATCCATGGAATACAGAGCAGGCCTGCCGGCGTTCTTCACTGCGATCGCTCGATATCGGTCGAGTTTGCGTTCATAGAGCCATTTTGAGACCATAAAGTCGCGCCCTCACCCCCGACCGAGCTGGATTCATCCAACTCCGGGAGTCTAGTTGACTGCAGACTCGCGCTGAGGCACTCTGCTAGGCGCCCGGTGGCAGTTTATGGAGCCACTTCAGCCAGTCCACGCAGCCCCCAAGCGGACCCAAGAGCCACGGCGCGGCCATTGGACATATTCGGCAGCGGTCATCGCAATTGCCGCCTTCCTGTTATTGGTCGTCATCCGGCTCAAGGTGCAAGGTACGGAGATTCCGCGCCCGCTCGTGACCACGATAGCAGTCGGCTTTTTCGCTGCAATCCTGATCGGCACTTATTTCCTGATCCGTGCGCTTCGAGAATATCGCGAGAGCGAAGAGCGCTTTCAGCAGATGGCAACGAACATCCTTGAGATTTTCTGGATGATCGACGCGCAGAGCAAACGCGCTCTCTACGTCAACCCCCATACGAAGCCATCACCGGACGCTCGTGCTCTTCCCTAGTTGAATGCCCAGCTTCGTGCCAGGAACTGATTCACCCCGAAGATCGCAATTCCATACTCGCAAAACTCGACGAGGCAACCAGGACGGGACAATTCAACGAAAGATTTCGGATCGTAGACACGCATGGCGAAGTCCGCTGGGTCTACGGCCGCGGATTCCCGGTGCGCGATTCGGTAGGCAAGATTTTTCGTCTGGTTGGAACCGTCCAGGAGATTACCGATCAGAAGCGTGCGGAAGACCAAGTCATTCAAAATTTGGCAATCGCCGAGGCGGCCCGCGTCGAGGCTGAAGCATTGCGTAAGGCGACTTTGGCTCTCACGCTAGACCTGCGAATGGATTTCGTCATGGAGGCTCTGCTGGGCTCACTCGAAGAACTGGTTCCGTATAGCTGCGCGAGGGTTCTGGCTCTGGAGGGTGGTTCCAATGTCCTGGCTCTGGGGGAAAGACAAATTCCCGCACTTTCGCAAACGTCACCGAAATATCATCCAGGGTTTCCTCTGACACTCACGACCGATGAGTCGCCGCTTCTAATGCGCGTCCTCAAGAAACGCAAGAGTGTCCTGGTTTCAGACACGAAGCTGGAGAAGGATTGGGAAACATTTAAAAGGCACGCGCATTTGCGCTCTTGGCTGTCGGTTCCGTTGATTGCATCGGGGCAGTGTTGGGGACTTCTCGGTTGGGCATACCAATCCCGACCTGTACACAAAAGACCATCTTCGCCGAGCAGAATTGTTTGCGATCCCTGTTGCGGCAGCAATCCACAATTCGCGGCTGTTTGCCCGCGCCGAGATGTATGCAAACTGCGCGACGCCGAGACTGCGCTGGAAGCAGATCAGCGAGGCAAAAGAGTCGCTGAGAACTTTCCCAAGCCCGACCGAAAGAAATCCAATTGAGGCCCAACTGGATGTGATCTTTTCGCATGCCTAACGGTTCTTTTGCCGTATGCGGCGTGGGTGGTGAGGCTTTTGGCTTATGTCGGAACATTCGCTCCCCTTTCGTAATTTCCTGAATTTGTGCCCTAACATGAACTGCGTTGAAGTTGTACGACGACGCTAATTCACCATCGTTTGACACAAATCATCTTTGCGCCTAAATAGCGATGAAACGGCCGCGGAGTTCGGTCATGGATGGGACTGCGCAATAGAGTGGTTGCCGCCGGAAACCGGACAATTCACACCCAGCAGCCTCGGAGGTTTTTCCATGGCAACCAGCCAAGCTTTTGCCGTACAACCACCCCCTCAAATCGAACGTTTTGTTAACGCTGACACGGCGGCGATGTTTCTGGGCGTCTCCCGCCGGAACTTGTTGCAAAAGGTCAGAGCGGGCAAGATCCCCGCACATCCGCTTGATCCACGGGCACAGAAGAAAGAGTGGAGGTTTAAGCTCTCCGAGCTAGACAGCTACCTCGGTAATACAAGCGCCGTCAGGCGGAGACCGAGCTGACCAAAATCCGCCTCTCCAGTTTGAAACAGAGTTCATGGCCGGAATCGGCTTGCGAGTACAGCCTTGTCCAGAGTCGCGCTGCGGGCAATAATGCAGTCTGGCAGTCCTCGGAGCCGGAAAGGATCGTTTCGTGGCTCGAGGATGGTTAAAACGCAAGAGAGGCGCAGTATTGTTTTGCTGGCGCAATGCGGATGGCATGGAGCGGAGCCGGACATTAGGCTCTAGCGACATGGACGATCAAACCGCGTGGGCCAAGGTGGGTGAACTCGGTTTCGGCAGGCTGGTCGCGAATCCCGACCCAAGCCGCGTCAATTTCGGCGAACTTGCCGAGAGTTATCTCGCCCAGTATCCCTTCAAAAAACAATCAACCAAATAACTATACGAGCAGGTGATCTGCAACGTGCTTATGCCCAAGTGGGAAAGTGCGGTCGCAGTCGACATCATGTCATCAGAAGTGAAATCGTGGCTTTTGAGCCTTGATGTCAGCGATTGCACGCGTGGCAAATACCGGGCAAAGATGTCGCAAGTTTACATGTGGGCGAAAACTGAGGAACTCATCCCTCAGGTCATCCCCGCTAAAGACGGCGGCTTCTTGGATTCCGATCCTTGCACGCGGGTAAAAGGGCCTGGGTTCTCCCAGGAAAGCGACTACGAGGCGCTTGCCCTGGAGGTCGAAGATACCTTCGCCCTGCTTTCTCAGCTCAAACAACCGGAATACGAACTATCGCTTCTAGTCGCCATCTGCGGGCTCCGGATCTCGGAAGCTCTCGGCTTGCTCTGGCGGCACATTCTGTGGAACCGGGCGATGATTGCAATTCGTCAGAGCTATGTCCACAGCCATCTCCAGCCTGGAGCGAAAACCAAACTGTCGCGGTCCCGCGTCGAAGTTCCTCAACTCGCGCTCGATGTCCTGGCCGAGTGGCGACGCGAGAGGCCATACGCAGGGGACGACGATTTTGTGTTCCCGAGTCTCAAGCTGCGAGGACGCAAGCCACGCACCGCATCCATGATCGTCAGGACTACTTGCGACCCGCTGCAATCCGGGCGGGAATCCTGGTGAAAGAACATGGCAAGCTGTACAGCAAAGATGGTGATCCAGTGGAGCGGTTCGGGTTTCACAATCTGGGCAGGCACAGCTTGGCCAGCTTCCTCATGGACGAGCAGGAGAACCCAGCCGTGGTGCAAGCCATTCTGCGGCACAGCAAGATCGACATGACTCTTTACTACGCGCACTCGTCGAAAAAACACTGCTTTAATTGGATCAGGCCGCGTTTATCACGTTCGAGCGCAGGTTCATTACCTCCAAGCCCTATTCACTGTTGCTGTCGACTGTCTCAACACCAGAGTTGTGCTTACTGTGATTTCTTCACCATTACCGCTTTGGCCTTCTAGACTGCGATATAAAGCGTCGAAGGCTTTCTGTCCAAGCTCGACTCTTGAGAGCCGAATTGCGGTGAGCGGTGGCTGAGTACACTGGCAGAGTTCGATGTCGTCGAATCCTACGAGAGAAATGTCTCTGGGAACATGGAATACGGCACGATTGATTGCACGCAGTGCTCCAATCGCTGTGAGGTCGTTGGATGCTAGCACAGCAGTCGGTCGATCTGAGAGGGATAGCAGTTGTGTCATGGCGGTGTCCCCTCCCTCAACCTTGTGATTTCCTTCTACAACGATTCGACGCTGCTTCTTTATTCCACAGTCCGATAGGCATTTGAGGAATGCAGTGCGTCGATCGACGGCCTCCTCGCCGTCGCAGGGAATAGTTCAGTACCCAGGTCGCTTTGCGCGCAAGAGATCGGAAGGAGTCGATCCCCACTCGGTAGAGAAAACCCAGGCCAGTGGCCTGCGTACGGCTGCGGTTTGGTTTCCTTCGTGTTTCGCGCGTTTCATATTTAGAACGGTTGACCGTGCAATTCAGGGCGGAGGCTTTTAACGTCACCAATACGCCGCATTTCGGCAATCCGGGCAACAATTTTGCTCCCGTGATATACAACCCCAATGGCTCAATCCAGAATTTGACCGGATTTAGCCAGATCAACAGCCTCGCCCCCTTGCGCGGCTCATCCGCCCAAGGTACATGCGTTTCGGTATTCGGTTCAGTTTTTGATCGATGAGGGGTGGCATTTGCGTATAGCCTCCGAAGAGAAGACAATAAGCGACTTTGTAAGACCCGGGATGGTGAGGAATGAATCGGAAATACAGACTGAAACGCATCCTGATTATCGGACCGATTGCTTGTCTGACGTTCGCTATTTCTGGTCAAGCACAGTCTTTACCTGAGGGAAAGGGGCGAGCGGATTTTCAGCGTATTTGCGGCACTTGCCATAGTCTAGCCAGGGCGACAAGTCAGCGGATGACCCGAGGGCAATGGACGAGGATAGTCGATGACATGGTGTCGCGTGGTGCGCAGGGGACACAGGATGAACTGAATAATGTCATGACTTACCTTACGACGAATTTTTCCAACGCCGACGCTGCTGCCGGCGTGGCGAAGGCGCCAGCGCCTGCGGTAAATGAGAAGCCGTTGAGTGAAGCTGAAATCGCCAGAGGGACGGAACTTTTAACCGTGAAAGGTTGCCTCTCCTGCCACCTTGTCGGTGACACGGGATCATATGTTGGACCCGACCTGACCACGATTGGAGCGAGACGGTCTGCAGAAGAAATACGGACCGCGCTGGTATCACCGAACAAAGATGTTACTCCCGAGAATCGCGGCATCCAGCTGACCACGGCGGATGGAAAAACGGTTACCGGAAGACTTCTCCGGCACGATGGCTTCAGCGTTCAGATCATGGACTCCAACAGCCAGCTCAGGTCTTTTCAGAAGGCGAATCTTCGCAAATTCGAGATTGTGACGACGAACCCCATGACGTCGTATGCGAATCCGTTAAATGCCCAAGAACTTACCGATCTTGTTCGCTACCTGAGTTCCTTGAAAGGCAACGAAAAGCCATAATCGAACTGCTTGCATTCACAACGTGAAGAACCTTTCGCTAGGGTCTATCGTCCGAGGCCCTTTGCATCGGTTGGCATTTTGTGGTGACCCCTTCAATATGGTTGACGGACATCAGTAGGTGGCCCCGCCGCGCAGGATGCGCTCTAGGCGTTCGCCCTGCCCCAGCAAGAATCAGCAGTTAGTGGCGCCTAGTTCCCTCGAGGTCTGGGCTGCCAACCGAGGGAAGTTTCGGCGATGCGCACATGCCGTTCGGAAAGAAGGAGGTCTTTTCGATGTCTAACCGCAAGATGTTCGCCTCAGGGTCTTGTCACCTCTGGAGCGGCTGTTCTCCTTGTTATTCGGTCGGTGCTCTCGCCACGAGCGTTTTCAGAATCATCGTATGACTATAGCTGTCCCGATGCCAAACGGCTCCGGTTGCTGCACTGGTTCAAGCTGTTCGCAAACCGGGCGGGCAGGTTAGAGTCTGTTTAGCACCTGATCAATAACAACTCAGGCGTGGGGATCCAGATTGTCGCCATCGACATGAATGGCGATGGAAAGCCGGACATTCTTACCTCGGCCCGCAAGGTGCATTTGTTTTCTTCGTTTTCTTCAATAACGTCAATAAAAACGTTGATCGCAGCTGTCTTGATCGGCCTAAGACCGCTTCCGCGAGAGGAGCAATATGAAAATGCAATCGGCGACTTACCTTCCTGATCCTCCCGAAAAAACCTCTGTCGTAAGTTTTCGTTGGAGCCGCAAGGGGTGGTCACTGCGCCTGCCCAGCGAGCAGAGACTCGATCTCGGTGCGGGTTGACGCTCCCTCCATCGGCCCCTTCTTGCGAACCGCGAGGGCGCCGGCGGCGTTGGCGAGGCGCAGCGCCGCGCGTGGCTCCATTCCTTGCAGCCAGCAGGCGACGAAGGTCGCCCCGAAACAGTCCCCAGCGCCAGTCGGGTCGATTTCCTCGCTCGGCAACCCGGCGATGCTTACGACGCCTGTCTGCGTGAAGCAGGTTGCTCCTTCCGCGCTCCGCTTGACCACGATGGCGCGGAGGCCGCGGGCGAGTAGCTCGGCGACAGCGCCGGCCTCATCCTGCGCGCTGGTGAAGAGGAACAGTTCCGGCCCGCTGGGCAGGAACAGGTCGGCCTGCGCCAGCACGCGCTCCAACGCCTCCCGCGTCCCCGGCAATGCCATCATCTCCTTGCGGACATTCGGGTCGAACGAGACGGTGCCGCCATCGGCCTTGATCCGGCCGATTGCGGCTTCGTTGGCGGCGATGATCTCCGGCGAGAACAGCGACGACCCCATGACGTGCAGATGGCCCGCGCGTCCGAGCAGCGCCGTCGCCGGAGCATCGAGCGTCACAGCGCCATTGGCGCTCTGCTTGATGTTGAAGACGAAGTCGCGCCCGCCATCCGGACGGTAACGCACGAACGCGCTGCCGGTAACAGCCTCGGGGTGAACGCGGATCGCGGAGACGTCCACGCCGTCGGCACGCAAACGGTCGAGGTTGAGACGGCCGAAATCATCGTTCCCGACGCAGCCCACGATGCCGCAGGGATGGCCGAACCGCGCCATTTGGTCGATGAAGATCGCGGGCGCGCCGGACGGGAACGGACCGATCAGCGGGGTCGGCTCGCGAAACCCGTGGCCCGGCTCCACTGCCATGATCTCGACCAGGATCTCGCCAATCGTGACGACCAAAGGTGGTGTCAATGTCATGCCCACAGCAAGTGAGATCGGCTACACTATCCCTCTCGATCAAGCATGATAACGCTGGAGAAGGGCTACCTTCTGGCCGCGAAAAGGCAAGGAACTCCGTAATCCGCTATAGAACTATTTCCAAATTACGGAACATCCCCACTATAATGCTTGCGGATGTGGCCGTGAGACTCTGGTAAAGTTCGCTGAGATCCTGTCTTCGGTGTCGATTCCCTGGCTGAAGAAGAAAGAATAATCATGGCTGCATCAAAAGCGCAATCACCGTGGATCGTCTGTTTGCTATTGGCAGTCGCTGTCACCGCTATCTGGTGGATGTATCCTTCAAGAGTTCCAACCAACGTAGCCTACGTTTCGGAGGAAGACGGCGCAATCAGCGTACTCGACTTGAAAACATTAAGCGTAGTCCGGCGAGTTCAGCCGCAAGATGTCGCCCCGCGTGGCGTCGCTGTGACCGTGGATGGAAAATATCTCGTCACCTCGGACAAGAACACCCAGGATTTAGCCGTCTTCAACACTCCCGAGCTTCGTTTGGTGCAAAGGTTACCCCTCGGAAGCAGCCCGGAATTTCTTAAGCTCAATCCATCTGGAGACCGGGTATTTGCAACCTTCGAGCCGAGCTCAACAGGTGGACCAGGAAAACCTCCAGGAAGTGGCAACACTGACGATGACACAAATGGTCCGCCGGCCCAGATTGCCTCGTTTCATGTTGGGGACTGGAGGCAGGGGCCAACTTCGACGGCGGGACAGGAGACAGAAGGTATTGAGTTCTCCCGTGACGGAAAACGGATGCTCGCCGCCAAAGAAGCGCAGGACAGCATTGGAATCTTCGACGCAGTCAGCGGTGCCCATCTGCGTGACATCAACCTGACCGCATACGGAATTCGGCCGCGCGGCGTGAAAGCTTCGCCGAAGGGAAACGGCTACGCAATTACGATGGAAGCGTCGGGAACGCTGCTGGAGATGGACGCAGATTTCAATGTTGTCAAGGTTGTACCTACCGGAGCTAAACCGTACGGGCTGGCGTTCGATCGCGCTGGCAAACGAATCTTTGTTGCTGCTGCGGAGGCCCGCAAGCTCCAGGTGTTTTCGGCAGACTCGATGCAACTGATCGCTGAAATCCCGACCGGGCAGAGATGCTGGCACTTCACATTTACGCCAGATGATTCTCAAATTCTACTGGCCTGTGGCCGGTCCAACAATGTGATCGTGGTGGATGCGAACTCGTACAAACCAGTCCGGACCATCGAAGGATTCAGGCTCCCGTGGGGAATCGTGACCTATCCGAAATCTTACGGTAGCCTGGACTTGCCGTAGGGATTTCATAAATCGGAATTCGCAGGCGAGCGAAAATATCTGAAATGACGGGCGTCAGGAATTGGCAAAGTTCTCACGGCTCGAGCCGCTCTGTAGACCGATCAGCGAAATGAACGTAACCTCGTTCAAGCGCCGTGTCCATTTGGGCATCCCTGGCCCCAACTGGCAGATTTGCGGCGAAGCGGCCGTGGCGCACAGAAAACTGGGAGCGGAGTTCGATGGTCTGTTATGTCCCCGGAAAGATGGCGGCGTAATCGATCTGCCCGTCGATTCGAGCGAATCCGTTTCTGGCGGATTCACTACGCACATGATAGATCCCCTCCTCGATGACGCTTTTTTTCTGGCATGGTCGCCAACTACCAAGATTCTGTTTGGGTACATATGGAAACGTCGTGACTTCCCCTGGCTCAGCCGATGGGAAGAAAACCATCTCCGTCCTGATCCGCCTTGGAACAGCCGGACTCTAACTTGTGCCGTGGAATTCGGCGTGTCGCCAATGCTGGAGTCGCGGAAGCAAATGGTCGCGCGAGGTAGTCTGTTCGGAACGCCCGCATTTCGCTGGGTTCCCGCGAGGTCGCAATTACATACCGAGTACCTCGCGTTTGTCACCGTTGCCGAGTCATTCCCTGGATCTGTCCGGTGGGATGATGGCGAATCCATCCAATTCGCTCCTTGAGCACGCACTGGGAGACTTGTCTCTCAACTCTTGGACAATTGCTGGCACCCTCGAACGTCTTAGTAACCAAGATTTCGGTTGCACACTCCCGTCGGAAGGGTGGGCCAGGTGGGCCACCACCCGCCGATAGCTGAGGTGCTAATAACAATGCTGAGAACGACAATGTATTGTTTCTCTCTTCTAATCTTCTTGCTTTCATGGGCGTGCGTGCCAATTTACGCCCGGAATCGTGTGCATCAGCTTGCTCCAGATGTTTACTACTGGGCTGGTGACCTCAGCAAGCACGAACAGACCAACGTGGGCTTTGTTGTATTTCGCGATTATGTATTAGTCATCGACGCCAATTTTCCATGGGCGGCTGAGCACATCATTGAGGACATAAAAACCATCACTCCCAAACCGATCCGTTTTGTCTTCAACACTCATTATCATGCAGATCACATTATGGGAAACAGCGTGTTCGCCGCCCGCGGTGCTGCCATTGTGAGTACGGATGATCTCGCGTTAGAGCTAGGCAACAAGGGAATGGCGGACGTCCTGGAGCAGACTAAGATCAAGTTGCATCATCTGGAATTGCCGTCAGTTCGCTTCTCTGATCGCCTGGTATTTGACGACGGCCAACATCGGGTCGAGCTAGTCAAATATGGACGGGCCCACACGAAGGGCGACGGAGTCGCTTATCTGCCGGCGGAAGGCGTCGTTTTTGTCGGAGATTTGGCTGTCAATTGGACCCACGGGAACAATTTGTCCGACCAGGATGTTAGCTATATAGGTTGGATTCGCGCCCTCGACAACATTGCCAACCTCCACCTCAAGACCGTGATTCCGGCGCATGGAGATCTGGGTGATGTTGATCTGCTCCGTCGCCAGCGGGAGTTTATTTCCGACATGTGGAAACAGGTCAAGCAAGGTCTCAAAGCTGGAAAGTCTCCCGCCGAGTTGAAGAAGACACTGCAATTTACCCAACACGGGATCTTTGCGCGCGATCCGAGGGAAACGGAAGACATGGTCGAGTCCATGTGCGAGCGCGCACGAACTCAGCCAGATTGGAATTCTGGCCCGGGTGAGTCAGAATAAGAGAGCAGGCACTCCACGTCGAAATTACTCGAGAAGGTTGAGTAGGTTCGCGAGTGTTCCTCCCAGAATCAAGTTCTGCGCCGATTCCGGAACGCTGCAGGCTTCGAACAGAGTTCTATACTGACGCAATACGCCCTCGATCCCGTTGACAGGGGTGTCGGAGCCGAACACCAGTTTGACAAATGCGCTCGGATTGTTTTCAGGCGACTTTGAATCCCACTCTTCTCCCGACCACCAGAAGATCTTCTTAAAATCACCGAGACGGTCGCGCATTTTTGTTAGCGTCGTCCCGCTGAGATCGAAAAATACATTGGGGTTCCAGCGTGTGACTTCCGCCGCCCATTCATACTCTGGATTGCCACAATGCGCGCCTAATGCGGTGATTTTGGGGAAGCGCCGCGCAATTTCCTCTAAGTGGAAAGCCCGCATCCGGTAAGATGCGACGTCCTCTGCTTCATCGAACTTCGCCCGCAGTACGATACCGGTGTGGAATAAGACGACCCACCCGTACTGGTTCGCCAGTTCGTAAACGGGCATGTACGAGGAGTCCGTGTAAGCTCTCTTTACAAACTCGAGTTCGCCAAGGCCGCGATAGCCAAGCGCGTGGAGCTCCTGTACTTGCCGAACGACATCCGGTGCGTCCAGATCGACGGATCCGAAAGGAATGATTCGCGTGGGATATTGTTTCGCCGCGTCGGCAATTACTCTACGATGAGCGTTCAATTCTCGCTGCTCAGCGTGTTGTTGTCCTTTGTGGTGATTCCGGCACACGCCACCTTTCCCGGAAAGAACGGCCGAATCGCATTCGGACGCTACAACCCTTCGATCAATGGTTGGCAACTCTATACCGCAAGCTCTGACGGCACGGACGTTCAGCCGTTGACATTTGTCTCGTCATTTTTGTCTGACTGGAGAGCCGACGGGAAACGGATCGCTTTTGACTTTTCTGACTCTGATGGAAACGAGCAAATCGCCACTATCAACCCCGACGGATCGAACATGCAGCAGATCACTTTCGGGCCGGGGATTCATGAAGTACCCTCCTGGTCTCCGACCGGTACTCAGATCGCATTCGACTATTCGCCACTCTTGCCCGATGACCCGAACTTTACCACTTCCATTTTCGTGATGAACTCAGACGGCAGCAACCCGCACGCCGTGACAACTGCCGGTTTCGACGTGGAACCGCGATTCTCCCCAATGGAACTCGAATCGCTTTCAGCCGTATCCGCAAGTTTGCCGGCGATGGTTTCCAGCAGGAGGCGATCTTTGTCGTGAATGCGGACGGCAGCAATCCTCGGCAATTGACATCCTGGGGAATCGCAGAAGAGCACGTATCTTGGTCGCCCGACTCGCAGTGGATGGTCTTCAATGTCGCAAAAGAGAGCGGTCATCCGACAGGAAGCAATCTCGGTATCTACCTCATGCGTTCCGACGGCACCGAACAGCATTTGCTTTATAACGGACGAGAAAACCTACCGATTCACAAAGCCCACTTTTCGCCTGACGGCAAGAAGATTTTATTCGGGTGCTGGTCATTCACAAACCAAAGCAATGACATTTGCGTAATGGATGTGAAAGGCACAAATGTCGTTGACATCATCAGCACACCGGATTTCGACGAGAACTTTCCGAGTTGGGGAACGGCGCCCTAGCATCGCGGACGTTGCCTTTCACCGAGAACCGTGAAGGCGACTGTCTTCGGCTTTTTATACGAACGCCCATCCCACCACCGCCGAGTTTCTCCAGGATGCGACAGTGCGTAGCTTTGAGCTTTGCACAACATAGCCAACTGACGCCTCGGTCTGCCCTCGCCAGCCCCAATTGCTCGCGGGTTGCCAAGAGGTCGTTCCGCTCGAGGTGACTGGCGTCCAGATAGAGCCGTCATAGCTCAGATCGTAATCAAAAGACATGCCGCGACCGGCCTTGTGAATCACTGGCACCGCGAAATGCAGATTGAGGTTGCCGAGGTTAACCACGTCGAAAGGACCGCCGCCAAGACTGCTAAACGGCGGGGTGCCGGTTGCCACTTGCGCCCCAGAGACGCAAACGCAGACGAACACGGTTGAAATCAGGTACGCGACATAACTATAAGCGCGCTTCATATTCGCCTTTCCTTACCGTTTACCGTTTCTACGGCAGCGTGAACAGTGAATCTGGCAGGCCTGTGTTGACTAAGGCGCTTGTTATCGTGGCATCAAGCACCACACTCCCGTTGAACATCCGCTGAAAATGGAAAGGAACCTGAATTCCGCTCACGGCTTGATAATTGGCAAACAAAATCTCGACTGGAATGTTGGTGTTCATATCGCTGTCCGGGTGCGCGTTGAACGCGACAGATAGCGGAAGATAAGAAGCCGGATCGAGGAAAAAGTCCATTGTGCTCACACCCAGAAATGGCCCTGGTTGATACACCCGGATGTGCTGGGTATTCATGCCGCCATGTTGCTCCTGTCCGACGTAAGAGAAAATAAAGTTCGGATTGGCAGTCTGCGTCAGCGATGACAAGGCCGGAAAGAACCAAGGCGCAAGAAGATTCCTGCTGGCACAGGTGGACTCATCATCTATCCATCCTCCGCGTCGAAGGTTCCAATCGCGACGAACGAATTGGCGGCGATTGTCCTCAGCTCATACAGCGTTACGCTACAACCGTCGCAACCGATAAAGGATGCGGCAGGGCTGAAGCTGGAGGTTATCGGGCCGCACGGCAAACAAAACAAGGAGATTAACCTGCTTCACGTTGCTGAGATTGCAGGTTGCCACAGGTTGCCACAGTCAAGAGCCCATCCAACATTGACGGTCGCGGTAGGGACGACCATCGCTGATCGCCCCCGGCACGGATCCGCACGAGCGCTCCTTAGCGCATGCGGCTCTTATCGCAGATGAATAACGGCCAAGCGTGGAGCTTGTCCGCACACTCGCCCACCCGCAGTGGGACACGTACATACCCGCCTACCGACAAATTATCTTCAGACGCCTCTGCATTCGAGAGCGAGGATGGAGCGTTTGCAGATCAGAAGCGGTACACTGCCCAAAATGCCGAAGCTGCAGTCGATGAGACGCCACGGTAGCGGAATGCCGCGCATGGAGCCAGCGATAAGGGCAAGAGGTATGACACCAGCGCAGACGACAAGGCCGAAGGTGACGACCCACTTGTTGCGGACCGGATCGATGTACGGACCGATAAAGGCAACGGCGATGACGACGTGAGCAAATGCGAGCCAGTCGGTTCCGTACGCAAGGAATGGATAGTGAGAATTTGTAGTGGACAGGGCTACGTAGACACGTTCGATCCAAGGGAGCAGACCGGTGGATTCGGCCATCGGCTGCAATGAACCCGCGTGCAAACAGGAGAGAAGCCAGCGGAGCTCGGACTGAAGGGGAAATGCTGTGACACCACTCAGGAAGAGGCCGGCAATGAAGGCGGCGAGCCAGAACCGAATGCGACGAAGATGGTCGGTTTGCGGCATGTATGTGAATAGAGTAGCTAGCTACGCGTCAGGACGTCGACTCGTCCATGGGGCGGTGTCGATCCGTTATGGCCAAGAATTGTCTTGTTGATGGTTTCGGACGAGATGATCGGGAACATATCGGGAACGGCCTTGGTTGGGCGTATTTTCCCGGCGTGCGTAACGCGCGAAAGAACGCCTTCCAGCAGCGGAGTGACACGGGTGAGCTGCTGAGCGCGGATGATCAGATCCCAAAGAGGTTCGAATTTCTTCCATCCCGAAGCGTAGAAGAAGTGTTTGGCCTGATGCTTGAGAGTGCCATGATGCAGCGAGGCGCGCGCGATTGATCCCCACCGATAAAACTCGCGATACGCCCAGTCGTAACCGGCTTTCAGCGCCTCGGAATTGAGATGCGCCGGTCGATAGACGACATGTCTGGTGTCATAGAGATTCCAGTCCCGGGTCAGCATCCGCCCCTCACGCGTCATCCTGGCGTGCAGCTGCGTTCCTGGATAGGGCGTTTGAATGTGAAAGGTTGCCGTCGTGATCCCGTGATCAATAGCCCAATCGACCGTGCGCCGAAAAACATCTTCACTGTCATCATCCATGCCAAAGACGAAGCTGCCATTGATCATGATGCCGAGCGAGTGCAGGCGGTCCGCAACGGCCTTGCAATCGCGGCCTAGGTTCTGCCGCTTGTTGCTTCTCCTGAGGTTCTCCGGTGTAAGCGTTTCAAATCCCACAAAGATACTGCGGAGTCCTGCTTCCGCGGCGCGCTCGATCAGGTCACCGCGCAAAATGGAGTCCACCGTTGCCGCGCCCTGAAATAGCCTCCCCATGCCCTTCATCCCCTCAAACAGCGCTTCCGCAAAACGTCGATCACCAAGCAGATGATCGTCAAGGAAATAGAGATGGCGTCCGGGCAGTCGCTCGATCTCGGCTAGCGCATCGTCCACACGCTGGGTGTAAAATCCCCGGCCGCCCTGAAAAAATGCGTCTTTGTAGCAGAAGTCACAATGCTGCGGGCATCCGCGCGTGACTACGATGGAATTCGGCACCAGATAATACGCGCGCCGAATCAGATCGCGGCGAATTGGCGGAACTCGCTCCAGTGTTCGTCCTGCGGTTGAGGTGTAAACCCGGTCTGGTTTGCCCGCGCGAAAGTCTTGCAGGAATTGCGGAAACGTCTGTTCTCCTGGTCCCAGAAAAATGGCGTCTGCATGAGCGGCTGCCTCTTCGGGAAGGGAACTGACGTGTAGCCCGCCGAGGCAGACAAAAGCCCCCTGGCTCCGGTAATGGTCCGCAATCCGGTACGCGCGATAGGCGTTGGTAATGTAAGTCTGGATCACAACCAGCTCAGGCGCATCGTTGAGGGTGAGCGGCTCCACGTGTTCGTCCACGATAACCGCGCAGTCATCGGGCGATAAATACGCGGCGAGCGTGGCCAGCCCCAGCGACGGGAACAACAAATACTTGATCGGACGCCAATAGGGATCAGTCGCCTCCGTCAGAGCGGGCAGGATGAATTTGACTTTGACCGGGCGCAGCCCCGGAGCAATCATGGTCATTGCGCACCGCCCGGCGATGACGCCGCGGAAGGCGGAGGAGCTGCCGGCACACCGCCAAAGCGACGTTCTCTGCGGCGGAATTCTCCCAACGCGGCGTCCAGATCGGTGACATCAAAGTCCGGCCACATGCGATCAGTAAACACGAGTTCGGCATAAGCAGACTCGCACAGCAGGAAATCGGAAAGGCGCTTTTCACCGCCCGTGCGAATCAGCAAGTCGACTTCTCCGCTGTCCGCGGTCAGCGCTTGCATCAGCATGCCTCGCACAAGATCGGTCGAAGGTGGCGGGTCCTCAAAACACACGGTGGTCACGCCGGCGGCGGCGCGGGTAATAGCATCGCGGGAAGAGTAATCCACGGCGATCCGCAAATGAAGGCGCCGGCCTTCGGCGGTTGCTAATTCGGTTTGAGCGACTTCCCGCAGCAGCAGTTCCGGCAAACGATCGCGCCGCCCAATTACTTGCAGCCGCGCACCGGCCTGCCTGAGTCTTTTCGTTTCCAGGCGCAGGTAAGCACGCATCAGCCAGAATATGCTCTGCACTTCGTGGGTCGGACGACTCCAGTTGTCGGATGAAAATGCGTAGAGCGTCAGGCGCGTAATGCCCAAATCAGGTGCGCGCTCGACAAGGCGCCGCACGGCGGCAACTCCGGCACGATGGCCTGCTACTCGGGGCAATCCCCGCCGCGTGGCCCAGGGGCCGTTCCCGTCCATGATAATGGCGACGTGCAAGCCTTCAGGGAATGTACTTTGCATCGTAAAGCTTCCTCATACAAAAAACAGGGCTAACTGCGGAGTTCGTGATGAGAGACGTCAACACGCTTAGACGGGCGCGTTCGTGAATCACACGATCAAGCCCCTCATAGGCAAAGCGGCCTTCGCTGGACGGCGCCCTAGTTTTCATCTTCCGCCTCCCGCGAGGTAAAGAGCAGAATCGCCGCAACTAGCAACTGCCCCGCGCCATACGGAATGCCCATGGCCCAGGGAGAAAACGCGCGCACGTCGGCGAGCGTGATGCAGAAAAGTCCGGTGAACAAGTACCAGACGCCTGCCGCGACCATGGGCCGCGGCAAAAAGCGACAGGACGAAAACACACCTAGGCTGAAGATGACCTGCCATAGACCTGGCAACATCCAAAGAGCGGCGGGAGCATAGAGGACGAGCACGGGAGTCATAAGCGCCCCCACAGCAGCTGACGGCAGAAACTGCTCGACGGCCATCCGAATCATCTCGTCGGCCATGCCGGAATGGATGCGGCGCGTCCGGGCATGCATCTCCGTTCCGATCAACGCAGCCGACAACACGGCCGTTGAGATCCAGATCGCCAGATATCCTGGGATGTTTTTGGTTGGCTCAAGTAGCCAGAACGCCTGCGCCCCCGCTGCCGCAATCGCGGTAGCTCCCGTGACGGCGAGGGTCATCGGGCCGTAGCCGCGAAACTCGGTACTGCGGGCCATCTGCCTGCGTATGCTGCTGATGTCGCCGAGCGCCTTGTGGAGGTCATTCATATGAAATTCACTTTGCATTGCAAAGTAACTTAACGGGACCGCTTGTCAAGGCCTTCGAATGAAACCCATTGGTGTCCAATGGAATACCATTTTTCTTGCCCGCAGGTGTCCAATGGAGTACAAATGAATAGTGCAAACGGTTGTTGAAACGCCCACTTACCTCTCTGCTGCTAAAAAACTTTTCAGCGAGGAAGAGCGTGCCGACATTGTTCTGACGGTTGCTGCTGATCCGGAGTATGGGGAAGTCATGAAAGGAACTGGTGGATTTCGCAAATTTCGCGTTGCACGCGGAGGAAAAGGTAAGAGCGGTGGGGCGCGCGTTATCTATATCCAGCGCGATAACACGGTTCCCGTTTTTCTCATTGCGGTCTTTCCGAAAAACGAGAAAGAGAACCTCACGAAGGCCGAAAGAAACGCTCTTAAAAAACGTGCCGATACAATTTTTGAAAATTACCGCAGGAGATAGGTTATGAAGACACAGTTTGAAGAGCTCATGCACGGACTCGATGATGTCGAGTCTTTTCTCTCTGGTGAGAAAGAGGGTTTTAAGGTGCATGTTCCTAAGAGGGTCGATGTCAAAAGCATTCGCAACAAGCTTCGTATGACTCAAGCTCGCTTCTCAGACGTTTTCGGCTTCAGCCTTGACGCCATCAAGCATTGGGAAGGAGGGCGCCGGACACCGGAAGCTCCCGCGCGCACCCTTCTCACCGTGATCGACAAGAATCCCGCCGCAGTCCTCACCGCGCTTCAGCCGGTGGCCTTCGCTGCGGCCGCCGGATCTTCCAAGGTCCATAATGTTCGCCTCAAGACCATAAAAAAGAAGACCACAAGGAGCGGCCAATATGTTGCAAGAGCTTCTCAGCATGGAGATCGCTCCCATCGGTAGTACACATTAGGACGCCTGTCGACCCTCTCCGATGTCTACAAGTACAGTCTCTGCAATCAGCGTCGCGCGACATTCAGTGATTAAGACTGCTGGCAAGTGGGTGAGCACCTAATCTCTTCCCCTGTAGGCTAAGGAGATTCTGACAGTCTCTGGAGGTGAATCCGGAGAGGTCAAGGCTCCCGTCACCATGAGACGAGGGCTTTTTCCGATCCGGCTTTGAACCCACGATTTCAACCCACGATTCGCATGTCTCTCACGACTTCTCAAGAGGTTAGGCGGCCACCTGAAGTCACTTAAGTTGTTGAGACTACAGCACAATGTAGACCTGAAAAGGCTGGCGTCGGCGGTTCAACTCCGTCCCTGGCCACCATCATTCCAAAGGACTTGGGGCAGTCGCCTCGCTCCGTCTCAGTCCGCTCTCAGTCCGCACTTACGAAATGTGCTGAACGTCGTCTCCGCAACCCAATGAATGCAGAATAACTTACGCGGGTGTGATCCTTCCACGGTCCGCTTTCAGTCCGCTTTCCGCATGAGTGTAGACCTGTAGTGTTAGCTTGACGTCGCTGTGCCGCAGCAAAGTCTGTACGGTTTTTGGATCGGTTCTGATGCGGATGAGAAACGATGCGAGACTGTGGCGCAGATTGTGAAAACCGAATCGTCGTGGGTCGTCATCGACGAGCTGTCCTCGGAGGTCCCGGTGCGATGAAAGAACGCCTGCCTTCACTGCAGCTGGCCGCAAATGATCTTCGACAAGCATGTTGGCAACACGCGGTTGTTTGCTTTCTAGCCGGAATGAAGGAAACACCCAATCACCGTGTTGCGAATATGGTGTCTTCTGCTTCCAGAGAAGCATGAAATCGGCGAGCAAGGGATGAAGCGGCACAGGACCTTTCGAAGCTTTGCTTTTCGGCAATCCGACTTGGCCGCACGTCAACGTCCGACGTACATGGATCATTGCGTCAGCGAAACTTACGTCTTGCCATTGCAGGCCCAAGCATTCTGAGATGCGAAGACCCGTGCCTGAGGCGAGAAGTGTAAGCGTACGCTCCGGCTCTTGCAGGTTAAGCAGTACTGCATATGCCTGCTCAAACGAAATGCATCGGGTTCGATTCCTGGTTTCGAGGAATCAGTCCGTATCGTTGCCCATGCTTATAGACCAGTGACATGACTCGACGGGTCTTATCGAGAGTTGGATTTGCGAACCTCTTTTCGCGCTTTAGATCTTTCAACCATTGCTCCACCTCTAGCGGTTCGATACCAAGCGCAATCCTGTGACCCCATTTCGGCAGCAGTCGATTGCGGAGGATTCGCTCGTAGGATCGCACCGTTGTGTGTGCCTTGGCATGGATGGATTCCGTCTGGTCGACCAGTTCATGTTCAGCGTAATGTTGC
>QIAN01000013.1 GCA_003225005.1 Acidobacteriota bacterium
CGATGTAAACAATTTTTGTAAGGGTGCATCCGTTCCTGTGGTTTTACGCGCTTTGCCAATACAGAATTGCAGCCTGAGGGCGGCATCCTAGCAGTCAAAACGGAGGAACGCTCCCGGCGCGGTTGTCATCGCATTATAAAAGGGCGCCCCTCTTGGAGTAGGTTGTGATTGTTGAACCAGGCCATTACACGTTTTGAGCGCTGGTCAATGCATTATGAAAGAGCGCCCCTTTTCAGAAAGTCGAAGCTGGATGTGGCGCCGCCTCCGCTCCGCTGCGCTGTGCAGGGCTTCGGTCTGCTGCGGCGGGGGGTAACTGCGGTGGTATGTCCGGTGCGAAAGAACAGCAGGAGAGCATAGGCAAATCGGCTGGAGAATGACATTTTACCTTTGCGGGGAAAGATTGACGTTGACACGAATGACCTTCCCCCCAAGGAGGCAACTCAAATGAGTCACGACGTCAAATATATCGGAATGGACGTGCACAAAGAAGCGATAGTGATCGCCGTGCTGGAAGCTGTGACATAGTGCTACACCTCGCTGGAGTCAGTAAATAAGCGGGTTTGCGAGTTATTGAGAACGATCAATGGAGAACGTCGCCCCTCGTGGACTCGCCGAATCTCTTTCTGCACGGCAGGAAGTTCCGGGTGCACGCGCTCGATCATCCATGGAGCGCATTTCACAACCTGTCGCGCCGGAAGAATCTTTTGCGCAATCATCCTGCGCACCACCATCAAGCTGACATTGAAGTGCAGCGCTGCCTGCGACATGGTTACCCAATTCCGTTGTTCCGCTGGCGGACATGCAGGAATGCCGTTGCTATGGCGCACATGTTGCAGACGCTTTTCATTCCACGTGTTTTCGTTTCCTGTTCTGTACCCGAGACGGTTCAGGATACCCACGATGGCCGCGTCATCACACCCCTGCGCGAGTTCGCGAACCAAGTCAATCACCTCGCGCGAGTTGACAGTGACCTTGAGCAGGAATTTGTGAGATGTGCGCTCCTTAGCACCGCACAATGGGCACTCGATAGTCGCGAAGACATTCCACCTGCTCATGAAGTTCGCGCACGATTCATGGTTGTTGTGCGCGAGATGGTTGACAGCTTGCATTCGGATACTTGACTCAAAAAGTGCGGCCGGTGTACGCCCCGTGTGGCTGACGAATCATTGTCGCAATGCTCTAACGCGGTGGCGCGAGTTGTTTGGTCCAGCGCTCTCACCTTTCGTTTTTCCGAGTCCCCGCAACCCGGACGTTCACTTTGTGGACTACAAGACTGCTTGGCGAACAGCTGCCAAGAAAGCTGGGCTTGCTGACCGGCGCATTTATGATCTACGTTCAACATTCGCCAGTCGCGCTAATGTGTGCCACGCAACCGGGCTGACGGTCGCCCATCTGCGTGGTCATGCCAGCACTCAAATCCTGCCGACGTATGTCCGCCCCGTTGATGAAAATACGAGAGCGCTGATTGAGGCCATGGATGCCGCTCGAAAGAACCAGCGGGTCGGCTCAGGCTCCGTCAATTGACTCCTTTCACCCCGCCGCTATTTCGCTGGCCTGGAACTTGGTTCGCGAGAAATCTTTATCACGTTTTTATCACAGCAACCCAATTTTGACTTGGCGTCTCACTCTGAGACTCAATCGAGAGTCCAGCTAAACCATTGAAAACAAATGGCGGAAGCGAGTGGGAGTCGAACCCACCGACGACGGGTAGACCCGCCGTCCGCCGGTTTTGAAGACCGCGACGATCACCGGACCGCATGCGCTTCCGCGTGGCATTATCAATAAGTTACCTAATTACCTTTAGAGATTCGGGTCGTCGGCCAGCCCGCGTCCGCAGCCGAATCATAAAACAATATGGCAGGCACGAGGGGACTGACCGCGAAGACTGTCGTCAAACATTATTACGCGCGCCCGCTGCACGCGTCTCAGTGCGAACGGAAGCTTAAACTCGTGCAATGCGAAGACCTAGATTCCCGAGATGCGAATGCTCCAGTCGGAGCACGCCCTGGCTGTTGGTCCGCAAGCGCAGCATGTCTGCTAGAACTCCCGGCAACACAGCAGCGGGCGACGACGAAATATTCGGGCCAGTGAAACTAAGCTCGTAGATCGCGTCCGGCAGCAGGCCGGACGCGATGAGCGAATCGTTGGCCAAATCCGGCAACGACACTTCCCCTCCCTGAGTAGCAGAATCCGATGTACTGAATAAAACAAATGGGCCGGCCTCCGAGGCGGCACCCAGAAAATTGACCCCGCTGATCAACTCCGTGCGCTTCTTGCCCGTGGTACCGATGTTCCCTATCTCGAAAACGTGAAGGAAGAAATCTTCCTCGGCGGGAAGCGACGGCGACACTTCGATGCGCCACGCGCCGGTCACCACGTTTTTGCGGTTCGAAGGAGAGATTTTCGAGAAGTCGTCGCCCCAAAAAGTCTTCCACATGTGCTGAATCTTCGGGTCTTGCGGCAACGGGCCGCCCTCTTCCGGCTCAAGAGGCCAATTTTCGCCGGTTCCCCAAGGGCCGCCGTGGTCATCGCCTGGAGTGTAGAAATCATGGCCCGGACCGCCGCGGCGTGTGACCTCCCGCTCACGCGGCAGCAGAGAATGCACCAGCAATTCTCCCGAGCCTTCCCGGAAGCGGAAAGTTGAAGCGTTCTTGAATTCTTTCGCTTCCGGTGCGCCCTGCGCTGCGTCTTGGTCTACGCTCGGCTCGTTGACCCCATGCAGCAACCACGCCTTTTTGAAAGATGGGTGCGTGCTGACGACCCGATCGAAAACGAAGAGCAGATCCTGCGCAGGCGCATAGAGAACTTCGCGAGTAAATCTCTTCAGCTTTTCGCGCGAATATGCGTTGCTGGCGTCACCCATCGCGTAGTGGTATTGGCCGGGCACATGATCCACTACGCGCATCGAGCCAAGATTCCACAGATCGCGAGTACGCTGGAAATCTTCAGAGCTGCGGATAGTGTTCCAGAAGCGGGAGGAGTCCATGCGCTGCCCGCCGTCGTTGGCCGCCGGCAGAAGATTCTGCGACCAAAAGAATTTTTCTGCTAGATCGTAAATCAATATGGAATTGTGAGCGACCGTGCGCCGGTAATAGTTGAGATAGTGTGGGCTCTCGCTGTCGGTATAGTCAGCCCCACTGTCAATTGCTAAATAGCCACTGTGATAGATCGTGATCTGGTTCTGATCAAGATGCTGATGTTTGGCCAGGTAAGGCCCGCAGTCGAATTCAATCCAGGTCGAGTCCGGCTTCCATCCACCGCGCATGACCAGATGTCCTACGCCTGAAAAATAGTATTGCCGCGCCAACTCATTCTCGCTGGCGAGCGATGGATCGCGGGGCGTGACTTCAGGGTCGTCCCAAAGGAACTCGAGAACCGGAAGGGTCCATTGTTTTGGGAAGAAGCCACTCTTGCGCAGGAACCATGCGCTGTAGGGATCCTTAAAGCGATTGACGGTATAGCCGAGAACGGAAGTGTCGCGCAAGTCCAGAATTGGATATTCGTTATCACCTTCGCGCGAGGGCGTGCCATCCGGGAGCAGTTTGTACAGGTAGGTGTTTCCAATATTCCGAAACAGCGAGTAGTGGTGCGCGGGATCTACACCGGTCGTCGTGCGCTGCAATTCAGCGAGCAGGGTCAGGCTGGCCCATGTGATCCGCATGTAGTCCATGGATTCGTGATAGCTGCCCTTGGGAGAGGCCACATTCGTGGTTTCGAGAACGTTGGCCAGGCACTTTGCCACCTGAGCACGCCACGAACTGCACCGATTGTTGCAGCCTGCGTAGCCTTCGAGTGCAGCAGAGACGAACGCGGGTAATGAGAGATAGCGCACGGCATAGTTGTGGTACGAGTAGTTGCCTGGATCGGCGAAGTCGGGGGTCGCAAGCATCGCCGAGGCCCCCTCCATCAACTCATCCGCAATCCGATTCTGTAATGCGGGCTCGAAGCCAGGATATCCAGAAAGCCAATCGAATGCCAGCGACCAGCGTGCGTAGTCAACCCACGAACGCGAAGGCTTCACCCCCTTGGCGATGTGGCCTGCGCGCATCGCGGCCAGAGCCTTCTCCGCAAAACTGTCTTGCCCGGTTAGTTGCCACGAGAGAGACCACCCCTCCATATCTTCGGACGGACGCATTCCGCTCGCATACCTGGTTTTTAGCAGAGCCAAACCGGTAAAGGCATCGGTATTGGAGATCAACAGACGAGGGCGCTGGGCCGGGACTTGAGTGTTGCCCTTCGACACTGCGAGAACAATTGAGGTCCCCACGCCTGCCAGGAAGTCACGCCGCTTCATTCTTGAATCGCTCCTTTGACCGCAAGTTGTGCCCGTGACGCAGTTCAGGCGGAGAGTGGTTCCCCTTTTTACACGTTGACGCAAGTAAACACAAGTACTCGCAAGCAAAAGTTGTCTATGGATATTGAGTCGCGGGTAGCAAGGACGCGACGCGGTGCTCCGACCCGCTTCCGTGGCTGGTTTCAGCTAACTCGGACAAGAAATCTCCCATTCGCCGTGGCTTTCTTTTATTTTCCTTGAATGGGGTGTATAAATACACGGGAACGCAAACCCAGAGGAAAGTACTCCTCCTGCGAGGGATCCTACTTTAATGATGACTGGAAGAGACTTCCGTCTCTTAGCCGAGCAACGCCGGCGCAAGATCCTCGAGCTGATCGAGCAAAAAGGACAGATCACCGTACGAGAACTGGTCGAGCGGTTCTCCGTCTCGTCGGTCACGGCGCGGGGGGATTTGGATGCCCTGTGCTCACAGGGCATGGCGGTTCGATCTCACGGCGGTGCAGTTCGTAAGTTGGGAGTGAGTCCGGACTCGCCCTCCGACTCAAGGGAGGCACAGCGCTATGCTGATGTGGCTCGTCTTGCAAAAGTCAGCGTGACGGCGGTTTCACGCATCGCGAATGGAAGTGCCAAAGTCGCCCCCTCGGTCCAGGCGACAGTCCTGGCGGCTGCTCGAAAACTGGGTGTAACCCTGACGGCAGGGAAGAGAAATCGCACCATCACCTTCATTCTTGGCAACCGGGACACGGTTAACGAGTTCCAGTCCAAAGTGCTGCTGGGGGCGGAGGTGTACTGCGCCCAGCATGACTGGGACTTGCACTTCATCAGTTTTCGTTGTGACGACCTGAACGCACCCTTGGGAAGCCTGCGTCTTCCCGAGGCGCTGATGCGACCTAATCGACCGAGTGGCGTCATTCTCACGGGCACACACTCTGTCAGTATTCTCGCGGCGCTGTCGGAGAAAAAGATTCCGTTCTCTCTCGTGGGAAACAACATTGTCGGCGATTGGCGGCCGGAACAGTACGACTGCGTTTTCACGGACGACGTGCGGGGTTCCACTGACATCACCCGCTATCTTATCGCCCAAGGACACCGAAACATCTGGTATATCGGCAATCAGCGGCTTCCCTGGTTCGCGCGCTGTGCCGCAGGCTACCGCCAAGCCATGAAGGAGGCCGACCTTGAACCTCGTTTCAGCGAGATCAGTTCCGAGGATCGCGAGCTCGGATATCTGGCGGTGAAGGCCCTACTGGCCAGCGGAGAGAGACCCACAGCGCTTTTTGTAGGCACAGACCAGGCCGCTTCCGGGGTGTACCAAGCATTGCAGGAATCTGGAATCCGAATTCCCGATGACATCAGTGTTGCGGGCTTCAATGACACCATCGGTGAAGTGCTCCATCCCGGGCTTACAACGGTGCGCGAATTTCCCAAAGAGCTCGGCGGCCATCTAGCCGAATTTACTCTGCGGCGGATTCACGAACCAGACCTGCCCCCCCAGCAACTCGTGATGCCGACCGAACTGATTCGCCGGGAAAGCGTGCGGCATGTTTCATCCGGCCATACCTTGCTGACTTCCGTTCACCTTCACGAAAACGTCCTGTGAGACCCTTGGCCCGAACGTTTCTTCGGAGTCTATCAAGGCGACGAGGCAGAATGCTTCTCTGCTTCATGTTGGTCGTCTGGACAGCTGTAAACGCACTGTGCGGATCGACTCCGCCGCCGGAGGCGTTCTCGGTGCTGCCAGTGGCTCAGAGTGGTCCGCAAATCACGCCCTACCTACAGTATCAAACCGAGTTGGCTTGGCGCGAAGACGGCCAGAGGATGAAGGTCTGGGACGGGATTCGCACTGAGCAGGACCTGCGGCGCGTGCAGAATGAAATACGTCAAAAGCTTCTGACCATGCTCGGAGGATTGCCCACAACAAGAACTCCGCTGCACCCGCGCGTCACCGGACACATTGCGATGGGCGGCTTTCACATTGAAAAGCTGATCTTCGAAAGCCTGCCGGGCCTGTATGTGACGGCGCTTCTGTACGTGCCCGACAACCACAACAGCGGCGAGGATAAAAAGCATCCCGCTGTTCTGGTGCCGGCCGGCCACGCAGAAAACGGGAAGGCACATTATCAGGCGCTTTGTCAGAGGCTGGTGCAGCGCGGGTATGTGGTCATCAGCTGGGATCCCGTGGGTCAGGGGGAGCGCAGCCAGTTCTGGGATGCGAAGGCAGGCAAGAGCCGCTACAACCGGATCTGCGCGGAGCACGCAGTGCTCGGCAATCTGGCATATCTCGCAGGCACAAACCTGGCACGTTGGGAAATTTGGGATGGTCTCCGCGCCTTCGACTACCTGCTGACGCGTCCAGAGGTCGATCCCGAACGCATCAGTATTACAGGAACCAGCGGAGGCGGCTTTCAAGCGATGCATATCGCGGCGCTCGAGCCCCGGATCAAGGTAGCCGCCGTCTCCTGCTACATCACCTCATTGCCCATGCGAATGCACAATCGCATATTCAAGGATCCGGACAGCGATCCTGAACAGGACTTGTACGGCATGATATCGAACGGCGTCGACCATGCCGGGCTTTTGCTGCTGGTGTATCCGCGCCCGGTCTTCGTTGCCGCGGCGACGCTCGATTTCTTCCCCATTGAGGGCACGGACAGGACTTTCCGGGAAGTGTCAAAGCTGTATAGCCGTTTTGGTCATGCGGATCGCATCGCGATGGCGGAGGGCTATCACGGTCATCAGTACTCCGATGAAAATCAGGAGGCGGCGTTTGAATTCCTCGATCACTTCCATCAGCTGCCGGAGAGACACGCGCTCGATCCAGCCAAAGATCTGGACGAGAAAGCCGTGCAGTGCACACACACTGGCCAGGTGATGCTGGACTTCAAAGATGCAAGGTCGCTGCTGGATCTGATCCGGGACTACTACACCGGGCACCAAACAAGACCGATTCAATCCATCCGGCAACTCTATCTCGGCAGCAACTATCCGGGCATTGCAACCTGGAGCACAAATAAATACGATGGCGTGGCCCCGGCCGAGCATGACATTGCGTGGGAGAGTGCTGGAAGCTCCCGATTCGAGGACATCTCCATCGATCGCTACGTTGTGCATCACAGTCGCAATGTTGTTATGCCCCTGTTGCACATCCACCGGACAGCGAACCAGAGTCATCGCTGGTTGCTGTGGTTCAGCAAAGATGGCAAGGCGCGCATGAACGATTGGCCCGAAATCACGAAATATCTGGACGCAGGCCTCGATATCGTCACTTTTGATTTTCGCGGACTGGGCGAGACGCGAATGCCCTACAAGGCGGTGTCAGAAGACGATCCCTCCTTGGCGCAGCTCGATTTCGACCGTGCCTATGTCAATCCGCTCTCCAGCGTGCTGGCGGATTATGTTTACAACTCGCTCTTGACGGGCAGACCCTATTTCTTGCAGATGATCGAGGATGCTGAGATCGCTGTCCGTTTCTCTCGTTTAAAACTGCACGCAGGAGACTTTTCCGTGGCCAGCGATGAGGAGGGATTCACACTGGCCCATGCAATTGCCAGAACACTGCCAGCGGTCAAACAGATTCCGCAACCCGGAGCGCAGATCATGAAGTGGTCCGATCTCGTAATCCAGGGGCGCGAACAGTGGCCTATTCAGTATCTGCTGCCGGGCGGGGCATACATTCACTAGCGGTCCGAAAGAGCGGTGTACGACGGCCGCCTCGTGTGCGGCTATATCGGGCGCACCAGTCCCAGTTTCGTTGCCCGCGTGTTGCGAACCAGGAACAGCACGAGAATCATTCCTATGAACGGCACAAGTCCCGCCACGATGATGATCGTGTCGAAGGAGTGCGTGGCCAGCGATTGATTTGCATCGGAGAAGTAACCGACTAATTTGAATGCAATGATTGTCCCGATGCCCGCGCTCATGCCGCTAAGTCCACTGACCGAGGCCACGGAGTCGCTCCGGTAGAGGTCGGAAGGCAATACGTTCGCAATCGTCGAGAACGCGGCATAGCAAAATGTCGCCAGAGCAAAAAGAAGAGTGATCAGCGCAAGGTTGACGGTAACGACCGTCGGTATCAGCAAAGTCACTCCGATCCCGCCGAAAACCACAAGAGCCTTACGGGCTGCGCCCAGCGTCCAGCCGCGCCTAATCAGATATCCGGACGTCGCTCCCCCGAAGAAATTACCGAGATCGGCGGCGATGAAGGGGATCCAGATTGCAATCAATCCGCTCTTAAGCGAAATCCCTTTCGCTACCAGATAGATCGGAAACCAGTCTGCAATGAAGAACCAAACGGGATCGGTGAAAGATTTCGCGATAATCACTCCCCAGGTCTGCGGTAGCTTCAAGAGATCGACCCATCGGGAACGAGGCTTTTCGAGGAAGGCATCGGGATCGGCCGCATCCGCGAGAATCATTTGCCGCTCTTCGTCGCTCACTCGTGGGTGATCCTTGGGCGAGTGGTAACAGCGGCGCCAGATCAGCAGCCACACGAAACCCAGCATTCCTGGAATTGCAAACGCGGGGCGCCATCCCCAATGGTTGTAGATTGCGAACACGATAAAGGGTGCAACCGCTCCTCCAATCGATGAACCGCTGTCGAACAACGCTGTGGCGAGAGCTCGCTCACGTTTCGGAAACCACTCCGAAACGGCCTTTGTCGCACCCGGCCAGTTAGCGGATTCGCCAGCGCCCAGAAGAAATCTGAAGGTCGCGAAACTGTAGAACCCACTGGCTAAAGAAGTGGCCATCGAAACGATCGAGTACCAGAGGACAGAAAGGGTCAGCCCTCGCCGGGTGCCGACGCGATCCATCAGCCTTCCGCATACGCTCTGGCCAATCGAGTACGCAATGCGAAAGCCGATGAGCAAATTCGCGTAGTCCGAATTCGTCCAGTGGTAGAGATGTTTGAGGTATGGCGAGAGCAGGGACAGGGTCTGGCGGTCGATGTAGTTGATGACCGTCGACGCAAACAGCAGCGCACCGATCCACCAGCGCAAGTTGCGAATGGGCCGCACGTTCAGCTCAGTGACTTGCGCAGATGCAGGCATACTTTGCCAAATTATGGCGCGGTGGAAACCTCCGGACGTAAGAGCGCAGCCGAATCCGTGTCGAGGTAGATAGTAGCATTGGGGTGGTTCCGCAGAATCGACGCCGGCATCATGGGGCTGATCTCCCCTTCAAGGCACGCCTTTACCGCACGTGCTTTCCGCGTGTCCGGGACGACCACGATGATCTCCTTGGAGCACAAGATTTGCCGCACGGACATTGAAATCGCTTTCTTAGGGACATCCGTCAACTTCGAAAACCAACCTTCATTCACCTGCTGCTGGCGGCATGCCTCGTCGAGATCAACGATGAGGTACGGGTCAGCGACCTGAAAATCCGCGGGCGGATCGTTAAACGCGAGGTGCCCATTCTCTCCGATTCCGGCAAAGAGAATATCCACTGGCTTCGACTGGAGTTCGGTCCCAATTTTTGTAACCGCCCCTTGTGGATCGCCATCACCGTCCAGCAGGTGATACCTGGTGATTCCGGCTTTGTGAATCAATCTCTCGAAGAGATAGTTGCGAAAACTGGCTGGATGGGTAGAAGGCAGACCAACGTATTCGTCCAAATGAAAAACCTCGACCCGGCTCCAATCGATGCCGGGCGCGCTGGTCAACGCAGCCAGGAATTCAAACTGAGATGCCCCAGTGGCGGCTACCAGACGGGCGCTTCCTTGATCGCCCAGCGTCCGCCGGAGAGAGCGCGCGGCATGATCGGCTGCTGCCTGGCCCAAAGAGTACTTGTCTGCAAGAATTTCTATTTTAGATTGCAACACCGGGTTCGTTTAGCCTCGTCATTTCCTAGTTCATGTTTCTAAGTGCAACTCGTACGTTGTGCCCGCTGATTCGATCGCTTGTCACCGATTGCAACTGGGTCATTGGACCAACGGCACAGCTTCGGCGTGTGCCATGCGCGTGAAGTGGTACGCCGGCATCCGGTCAGGGAGCAGCAGTGCCTTCTGAAAACCCCTGGTCCGCTTCCATTCCGTAAACACGATCAACGTTTCCCACGACCACCGAGGCGCTGCGGTCTCAACGCTCCTGGAGGAGTCGGCATTGTTATGGAAGGCGACTTCGACCGGCGACATGCTCACCCAGTTGTGGGAAACAGGAAAGTTAAACTCGGTGCCGAAAGCCGCCCAAGCCCCGCGATAGCCGACCACCGCCTTCTTAATGGAGGTGTTGGCGTAGAACATCGACTGCCCCGAGATTTTGTCAACGCAGGTGTAAAGGTGCCCGCCAATGTCAGGCAGCGCGGAGCATTTCAAGTATTCGTTTTCCAGATAGATGGCGCGCCAGTCGTGATTCACGCGGCGGCTGGTCAGATTCTCCCGCAGAACATACGGATAGTTGAACTTGTTGTTCGTGAACTGGTCGAACGGAGGATTCGGATCGGGCATCCCCTCTTCGTAGGTGGGCAGGACGAGCGTCCCTTCCCACACGGGCACCTGGGCCCGCGACAGAGTTGCCAAGATCAGGACGACAAAGAGATTGAAATAGCGTCGCATCTAGATTCGCAATATCCGGGCGGAGTTCTCGTAGTACACCTTTTTAAGGATCGTCTCCGGCAGTCCAATCCCGTAAATTCTCCAGCGGCCCTGCGGCGGGATTTTGGCTGGAGCGTAGTCGAAGTATTCGTCTTCGGTTTCCAGAAAGCGAAAATAGATTTCATACAGATTGTCGTTGAATACCTGCTGCGGGAACTCGTCACCATGCGGGGTCGCGTCGGTGGCGAACAGAATCCGGTCCTGATATTTATCGAAGAACTTGCCCGCAGTCCTCGGCTGGCGTCCGAGTTCTCCGATGCGCGCCGCGAGGTCGACGAACATGTTCGGATAGCGGTCGAGATTCTCCGACACGTTTTGCAAATCTTCCGCGAAGTTCCCTACGTGGAGCACGACAAACTGCGTCTTTGGGTGCCGAGCGATGACGCGGTTGCGAGCCGCAATCAACTCGTCATTACTGGGGAAGTCCCCGCCATGGAACGACCAGTCCGGATGATTATTCAGTTCCTCGTAACGCTCATTGAAACGATCGGTGGGCGTAAAGAATGCGATCGGATCCGAAATATGAATCGCCACCGGAAGATTAAGCTGGCCACAGGCGTCCCACATGGGATCAAAACGCGCGTCATCAATTTTCACCAGCGAACCCGAGGTTATGTTTTCACGGAGATAGAGTCCCAACGTTTTGAGAATCTTCAAACCTCGTCCGCCGTCGCGATGCGCTTGCTCGATGGCCTGTGCCTGCCGCTTGGGGTAATCCGGTTGCTTGAAGCGGGAATAGAAGGGCTCGGTGAAGGTGTAAAAACGGCCGGGATAGGCACGGTCGTATTTGGCTACGGCTTCGGCAAGACCATGATCGTAGCCACCAGTCAGGTTGACCATAGCCCGAATGTTCTTGCGGTCCATCACCGCCAGCAGTTCTTGGGGAGTTCCCAGGTACTCGCGATCGGGCGAGAGTTCCACACCGTTCTCCGATTTTGTCGAGCCGGAGATGTGCGTATGAAAGTCGATGAGTGGAAATCTCGAACGATCGACGCGGGACTCGTGCACGTGGAGCATACTTCTTGGCTCGTACTGCGAAAGCTCCAAGGGCGCGGCATGCGCCTCGTTCCCGGCCGTAACACCGGCGGCCCTGCCTACTCGCATTCCAGACCCTGCCACCAGACCCATTCCGTACAGCCATTGGCGCCGATTGATCACCTAGCTCCTCCGGCTATTGCCCAGGATCGAGCACTGGCGTGGCGATGTCCGCGCCTCTCTGTTGCTCATTGATCGCACCATGCCAGACACTTCCGCCGAACGTCGTGATGTAGACCTCATCGTGGTGCAGCGGATCGGGAATCACTCTATGCCCCCACTTGAAGTTAAATCCGGGAATGCGGGTCCAGTGCAGCCCGCGGTCTGCCGATCGCCAGGCCGACGATTCAAAGCCCGCCGCGTACAGCACATTGGGGTCTTGCGGATCAATGCCGACGTCGTAAATATGGCGATCCTTGTCGAGCACTTGCTTCCAGTCCTTGCCGCCGTTCTCCGAGAGAAACACCCCTCCGCCGTCTCCGTGTTCTCCGGTCGCTCGAGCCCAGGCAGCGAGGTAAAGACGATCGGGCGACTCTGGATCGATGGCGAGGCCATTCGGTCCGTTCGTTCCCTCAGGCAACGAAACGGGCAGCCAGTGCTCTGCTCCGTCGGTCGACCGGTACAGAGCACCATCGCCGGCATTGCCGATGCTTCCATCCTCCGACCGGCGCGCGATCACAACGTAGAGCGTCCCAATCGAGCTTCGCGCTAACCGCCACGCGAACGGCTCTTCTTGCGTGAACCCATTGTTCTTCAGGGCCCAGGTGCGGCCACCGTCTGAACTTTTGTAAGCTCCGCGGCCAAAACCGGCTACGTACAATACACGCGCATTCACCCGGCTGGTGGGATCGAGCAGAATATGGGTCGACGCTGTCTCGTCCATCCCGGTATTCGACTTGGTCCAGTTCTTGCCGCCGTCATCACTGGTGCAGACGCCACCTTTGTAAGTCAGCACTGAGTTATGTCGCCACATCTTAGGACGAGGAAGATCATGAGTGTAGCTGTTGACGCTCCACATCCGGCCCCGCACCTTGGGGTCGAAGACGATCCAATACGTGGTGTTCATCCATTCTCTGGGCACTCCGGCCGTTGAACTGGTCCATGAGACGCCACCGTCTTCGCTGCGGAAGAGTCCGATATCGGTGTAGGTGATGAACTGGCGTTTTGGATCGAACGGATCGAAGTGAATTCCGTAGCTCGTGGTGACATCGAGACCGAGGCTGGTCCAGCCCGCGTCATTTACTCTGCGTGAATAGACCGCTGCCCACGTTGCGCCTCCGTCAGCCGTCCGCATGGTTCTTCCGAGGTCCGTACCATAGGCCAGATTGGCGTCCTGTTGAGCTACCGTAAGGTTTAGAGGATTTTCTCCCCAACCTGGCCCGAAGCGCTCGGTGATCCAGTTGTCATTCACGTTCTTCGCCGCCACGTCGGATTCTTTCCAAACTAACTGCCAGCCAGCGCCCGAGTTAGTGCACTTGGCCACGCCCATCCAGGACTTTCCATCTAGCGTCAGATGATCGTAGGAGACATAAGCCGTCTCCGGATGACGCAGACTGGTAGCGATGGCGCGCACTTTCGCTCCCTCACCCGGCAGATCACTCTTGCTCCAGTTTGCGCCTCCATCCTTCGAGACAAAAATTCCCTGCTCCGAAGTGACATAAATGGTCGGCTGCGCGCCCGAACCAAAGCCCAGGGAAATATCCGACGCAGCCGCAGGCAGCGGGAGACTGCGCACGCCTTCCGCGCCAGTCACAGCGACCGTGTGATAGCTTGCCAGAAATAGCGTCCTTGCGTCTGCCGGGGAATGCGGGTCAACCCAAATCCGGCGAGGAAGATCCGGCAGGCTCGCCTGTTTTTGCCAACTCTTTCCATAGTCGCGCGAAGTGAAGAGGGTGGGACTATTCTTCGTGCCGGCGGCCGCATAGAGAACCTGTGAGTTGGAGGAATCGACCGCTAAGGCCGCGATCGTGCTCAATGGATCTGGATCGGCTAGGATCTGCTCGTCGGAATGATCCGAATTCATCTTGATGCCCTTCACCGCGGAAGGACTGGGATAAACAAGATTCCAGTGTTCGCCGCCATCCGTGCTACGCCACAAACCCGTTGCATGGGCGTACATGGTCTTTGGATCCAGCGGGTCGAAGACAAAGAAATTCACGACGCCGCGCAGATTGAACATGCGCCAGGTACGTCCCCCGTCGTGGGTGATATAAGAGCCCGTCATGTCGCAGGAGACCAGCACGGTATTGGAGTCATGAGGACTGATGGTGGGATTGAACATGGCCCCACCGCCGCCCGGTCCGATGACGCGGAAGTTTCCCGGGCGATCGCCAAAAGCGCCGACGGCGCACAGTACGACCAGAATTGCGAAAAGAATACGAAGCTTCATCGGTGCCTACTGATGTTGACCGTGGAGTGCTGCGGCATCGGCCACTCGATTCACAACGACATTGAACTCGCCGAGAAAAGCAAAGGGACCGCCACCGCCGCCGTAATCACCGTCAGGCGAGAGCAGGGGGTGATTGAATATATTGTCCACGTCCGCGCGGAAGGAAGCGATGAACCGCTCACCCAAGTGGAAGTTCTTGTGGACGCCCAAATTCACGCCCCAGGTGCCGGGACCATACAACAGGTTCCGCTTGGCGATCTGAGGATTGTCAAACACGTCAACTCCCAAGGGTGGAAGGGCGAACTTGCCCGAACATTAACTGGGCGGAGCCCAAAGCTGTTAGCAGGGTGAGAAATAGCGTAAAGCTCTTCACCGACTTCATCATAATGCTCCCCCCCAAAAAATTGCGGTGAGTTTTCTGTCGATGAGCTTTTATCATACTTGAATACTAAAAGTAAACAAAGAATAGGAAATGAAGAAAAATGAAGAAACAAAAGCCAAGAGGTGCCGGCCCCCCCCAACTCCTCCGAGCTGCCTCGTACACGGGCTCGGACGTTACCCCTCAGTTTTCAGAGTACAGAGCGAAGGTCTAAACCACCCGACGGATAACCCGTCTTCGAAAGGCGAATCCGGGCGCAATCCCTCGCCAAGGCAGCGAAAAAAAGCCGAGAGTTGCCCGGCAATGACACAGATCTCCGTAGAGTCTTCGTCTCCTAAGCGACTCAAGCCCTGGCACTCGATCGCCACGTCATGGCCCCGGATCAGTTCGACCGGTATATCTTCGCCAATAACCACCTTCAGGAGTCCCAGCCCTTTTCGATCCAGTTCACCCAACAGGTCGGTTTCGTAGGCCCGCAGCGTCGGATCTGAAGACAAGAAGCACATCACCAGAGTGCCTTGGTGCACGTAGCTCATTAGGACCGTGGCGGAGGCCAAGGTAGCTCTCACACATGGTGCTGACCCGGCCCGCTGTCATTTCCAGCATTTTGAATGCAGCTTCGCGTGCTCCAGCAAAATGCGAACCGCTGCCCAGGAACAGGACACGCTGAAAAGGGGCCTTCGCCACCTCAGCCAGCGTCCCAAGATGCTCATGTATTAGTTCCGAGGCTATCCCGTCCCACCAGCCCCAGGAAGCGCGCGGCCAGCACCAGGTTTGTGAAGCTGCTCGTCATCACCAGACTCTTGTCGTTCGTAGGCTCGTCGAGCGTGATTGCCTTCACCTTGGGATCATCCTGGAAGGTGGTCGCCAGTTTCCCGGGCGGTTACGTCTCAGCACCAGATCACGCGCCAGCGACACCATCAATCCGGGTCTGCCGACGGCGAGAGCAGCGCTGCCGCGCGTAAGGAGCGTGCTTCCTGGGATGGCCCGGGTATGGACGTCGAGTTCCCTCTGCAGCACCATGCGCACGCCGTCGCCGGCATAGTCAGAGCTTCCCGAGCCAGAGAAGGTGAGGCTGGAAATCCCTTCGATTAAATGGGACAAGGCAGGCGCCGATTGCTGGATTAACTCGCCCGTACGTATCCACATCGAGGGTTGCTGGCAGATTTCTCGGAGCGTATGGAAATGGCCTAGCCGGTGCTGCTCTTCCGGGCTTCGCGCCAGCATTTCGGCCGCGATCGGCTGAGACTTGGAAAGCGTTTGCAACCAATCAGCTTGCGTGAAGGAGGAAACCGACATCAGACCGGGCCAGCTTTTTTCGATGCAATAAGAAAGAATTAGAAACGCATGGTAGAGTAAACGAAAGCAAAGTGATAATCAAATACTTTCCAGAATTCACAGAAGCCTCTACCCGCGGGGCGCACAAGGCTGGAAATGACTGAAATTCATTGCAGCGGTGTTCTGTTTGATTTGGACGGTGTCTTGATCGATTCGACCCCTGCGGTTACGCGCGTCTGGCGGCAATGGGCCATGGAACACGGTTTTGATCCCGAGGAGGTTGTTGCGCGCGTCCACGGCCGGCCCAGTCTAGCCACGGTGCGGGAGTACTTACCGAATGCTGACCACGCGGCGGAAAACCGCGAGATTGAGCGTCGCGAGATGCGGGACGCAGACGGAATCATAACCCTTCCCGGCGCCCGCGAATTGCTGCTGCAACTTCCAGCGAAGCGCTGGACGATTGCGACTTCCTGCACGCGATCGCTGGCTGAAGTCCGGCTGCGCGCGGCGGGTTTGCCGGTTCCAGAGCGGATTGTAACCTCTACCGACGTGACGCTGGGCAAGCCGCATCCAGAACCGTTTCTGAAGGCCGCTACAAAGTTGGGCTTTCCCGCGTCTGAGTGCGTTGTCGTGGAAGATGTTCCGGCGGGGATCCGCGCCGGCAAGGCAGCTGGGGCTACGGTCATTGCCTTCCGCACCACCGTCGAAGAGGCAGAGTTGCGGCGCGCAGGTGCCGATTTTATCTTGAACAACTGCGCCGATGTCAGCGTCGCGCTCAACGCCGAGGGGTTGACCTTAATTCTCAACGGCACCCGCGTGGGAAATCAACGAGGTTCGCTGTTCTATAGTTCATCGTAGGATTTCGTTCTCGCCTTTTAACAAGATTCCGCCCCGAGAGGAAATCACGGAAATGCGTCGCAGAGATCTTCTGAAAGGTGCAGTGCTGTTACCGGCGTTGGTTCGAGCCGGCGATTCTCGCCTTGGCCAAGGCTGCGACCTGAGCTTTGGTCCGGCCGCCGGAGAACGCCTGAATCAGGGTCCGTTTGATATCGACCAGGATCAGGGCTGGCAAACGGTGCTGTTTACGACCCCATCCGAACGGCCTCTCCGTAATCCTGGACTCGGACTGGTCGGCTACAGCTGGGAAGAGCGTGGGCCGTCGCTGGCGGCGCGGGCGGGCCGGGAAACACTCGAGCAGCACGTGGAGAAGATCTCAAGCCTGCCTCTCGTGGATGTTCTCTACATTCGTTGCGATTGGCGCAACGTGCAATCGCGCCCCGGACGGCTCGATCTCGATCCGGTTTGGGCCCTGACCATGGACGCAGCCAAGCGCAAAGGACTTCGCGTTGCGTTTCGAATTCAGCTCTCGAATACCTCATTCCAACCGGAACAAGTGGCCCTACCGCCATTTCTGCGCGAGCGCATTCCGTTGGTGAAAATCGGGCGGATCCCTGAAAAGGGCGACGGGGAGTACCGAGAGCCGCGCTATGACCATCCCGAATTTCAGAAGGCATTCGCGGAGTTGAACGATCTACTGGCGGCAGAGTTTGAGGGCAATCCTCTGATCGAGTGGATGGATCTGATGCAGTACGGATTCTGGGGCGAAGGACACACCAGCAACTTTCCCAATCCTTTCCCGGACTATGTCACAGGGGAGCGAACTTTCGTGAACATGACGGCGCGTCAACTCGACACATGGAGGAAAACGCCGCTCGCGGTCAATACGCAGCCCGATATCAGCAACGTCGGCAATCGCACTGTGATTGACATGGCCGTGCGGGCAGGCGCGTGGATGCGATCGGACAGCGTTATCGTCGAGGAACCGATTCAGATCGAAGAACTAGCCAAGCGTCCGCCCTGGACGGCGGCCATACTCGAGGATGGTTACTTCCGCCAGTACGACACTCAGGCACTCAAACCGGATGCCGTTGGAATCAACATGATGGAAAATTACATGCTGCACGTTCTGGATGTGCGGGCGAATTACTGGTCTCTGTGGACCGAAGCGGACAATCTGATGCGATACAACGAGATGTACCCTCGCGGATTCGAACGCCTCCGGACTAGCCTGGGATACCGTCTGCGGCCTTCCTGGGTGTGGCAACGAAAGAGATATGACACTTTCGAAGTGATCGCATGCGTGAGCAACCGTGGAGTGGCCGGGGTTCCGGGAGTCCTGTGGCTGCACTTGCAGAGTCCCGACGGGAAAATCAGTTTGAGAGGAGCGCTCGACGCCGGACATCCTCACGGCGGCAGCCTCCGGCAAGCGTCCTTTCTGCTTCCCAAAGGTTACAGCGGCAAGGTCAATCTTTCCGCCCAGCTTGAGATTTGCAGTGGTGTGAAAAAGCCGATCGCCTGGGCATGCGAACAGCCGGTCAATGCGGACGGCTCAATCACCGTGGAACTCAAGGGAGAGGACGATCGCGGCTGGCGAAAAGGGGTTTGATGCTCTCGCTTAAGAGTCGATTTCGCCGCAGACTTTTGTTAGGTAGCCGCCCCTGCATTCGCCGTTCTGGCGATCGCGAAGCAGAGTTCGACCGACGGAAAAACCTCGGCAATCGAGGGCTTTGGAATACCGCCGCTTAAGGCTTCAATAAACGCTGCGGCTTCGTCGTAGCAGCCATTCACGAAGTCTTCGGGCGTCTCGGCGGGGACCACTTCAGCTTGAATTAGTCGTCCGTGCCGGAAGCAACTCCATCCGCGTTGCGGACCGAAGGGGCAAGTAACCGATGCGCGAAAGCCGTCGCCGAACAGATCATAGGTTTCTTCCACCATTCCCGCCGTGGGCAGCACATCGACGCGCCCAGAAATTCCGTTCTCGAATTGCAGGTCCAAGCCATACCACGCCGTTGTTCCTGCCGGCCTCTTCAAGGTGCGAAGGTCAAATGCGACAACCGGTCCCGCGATGTAGCGCAAAGCATCTACCGCATGAACTGCTGTGGCCCAGAGAAACTCCGCTTCCTGGCGCGCGTGCCGGGCGAGAGTGCAATGCACGTAACGAAGACGGCCGGCATGGCGGGTCCACTCGATAGCCCGGTTGAGGGCTGGCATAAACCGCCGGTTGACGGAAACCATGTTCGAGGTTTTCGTTGCCGCAGCGGAATCACGGAGCGCCCGCGCTTCAGCCAGTGATGCGCCGAGAGGCTTTTCCACCAGGCAGGGAATACCCAGGTTCAGCAGTTTGATTCCCAGTTCAGAAATGTTTTCCGGGGGCACGACGGCGATGCAGCCGTCGAGGTTTTCATGCCTCAACATATCGTCGACGTTCGGATAAGCCGCCAGAAAGCCATACTTTCTGCCGAAGCCCAGCGCGCGTTCGATTTGCAGGTCGCAAACCGCAGCCAGCAGGATTTCGTCGGGATGCGTAGCCTTATACCCCGCTAGCGGGATGGCGTGCCCGCTCTCTGAATGTGCTCCGCAGCCGATCAATCCAAGACGAATCATAGTTTGAGAATTACTCAAGCCGCGCCGGAAGGGGCAAGCCTTTGCTGTCAACCGTGAGTTTTTCGGCGTTCGCGGTTCCACGCACGAACCATAGAGATCCTCCCAGGGCAACCGTGAGTGCAGCGAACCACACAACCGTGACCCGCTGATTGGGCGGTACAGTGAGGAGCAGGACCAGGCTCAGCAGTCCGATGAAAGAAATCGTGCGGCTCAGAAAACGGAACACTGGGGCGGTGAAATCGGCGGAATCCTTCAATTCCGTGGCAACGTCGACGGGCGTATTCAGGTTCCGGAACAGCAGTGCCCGCCCGGGCGTATCTCCCCGGTCGAATAGCATGGTCAGGAAAAAGATTCCGAAGGACGCGGGAATAATGATCGCGACCTGCTGGATGAGCGACCAGTGATATTTGAAGGCACCCAGCATACCCAGAATCAGTCCGGTTGCGAATGAGGCCAGACCAGACCAGGGCGGCGTCCGGCGTACGACCAGCCCCAGCAACGCGGGAGGCCCGTAAGCCAGCGACATCAACGTGTTGAACGTCAGCATGATCTGGAAGACGCTCTGCCCGCTGGCAGCCATAATCACGGCGATCACAGTCGTCGCTCCCCCGATTAAAAGCGTTGTCACCCAACCCACGACCAACAGTTCGTGTTCTCCCGCGCTCTTGCGCAACAGCGACTGATATACATCCTTGGTGAGAATCGCGGATTTCACGTTGAACTGGGCGGAAAGATTGGCCATGGTTGCGCTGAACATGGCCGCCAACATGACTCCGATCAGGCCATGCGGCAGCAACGTCAGGCTGGCGACCGCGTAAGCCGCTTCGCTGGCATTGGGCAGGCCCATGCGGGGCAGTTCCGGATAAACTACGCGCATCGCCATGGGCGGAATGAACCACAAGAAAGCCCCGGCGAAAAACAGTCCGCAGCAGAGCAATGCGATTTTGCGCGCCGAACCCTCGTCGTCCACGCTGAAGTAGCGCTGTGCCATGGCGCTGGTGTTGTAGCCGAACGCGACCATGATCGTCCAGGAGGCGATGTAGAGCCAGCCAAACTCCCCTGAAACATGGAGCGTTTTCATTTCCGGCGGCAACGAATGCACCAAGCCGGTGACTCCGCCCACGCGGGCGAGAGACATCACGACGAGAACCATGCAAAACGGCATGAGGATGGAGGCTTGCAGAAAATCGGTGACGACCACGGCCCACAAACCGCCCAGCACGCAATAAAAAACGATTAGGGCGCCGGCTCCCAGAATCGTCCAAGTCACGGGGAAGCCGCAGGCGGAAGATACGAAGAGACTAAGACCAAACAGGGTGCTGGCGCTGGTAAACAGCTGGAACACGATCGTGGTCCAGGAGAAAATTTGGTGAGTAGCTGGGTTGAAACGGCCCGAGAGATATTCCATCACTGTCGTGATGCGGCTGCGCCGCCAGCGCTTGGCAAAGATGAAGTAGCCGAGCAAGAAACTCACAGCGTTCCCGATGTAGAGCCCGATGGCCGCGATGCCCGAGCGATAGGCGACACCGGCTGCCCCGGTGAAGGTCCATGCACTGAAGCCCGCCATGAAACAGCTCAGCCCGGCGACCAGCCAGGGAATGCGGCTTCCGCCACGAAAATATTCGGCCGCGCCCCGGTTGAAGCGTAAAACATAGAAGCCCACCCTCACCATCAGGAGCGCATAAAGGGCTATGACCACGTAGTCGACGGAGTTTGCGCTTGCCATGGAAAAACCAGGCTTCCTTATACTTTGTTTTTCGCTGAAATAGAAGCCAAGAAACAACAAAGGAAAGAAATAGTTGCCATGCGAATGCTATACTCGGTCCCGCCATGCGCCGCCCCTCCCTTCTGATGAGTGCCGGGAAGGAACTGTTTGCGTCATTTTTCTCGCGGCAAGAGCAACAGCGCTTGAGCCGTCTATTCCGCTGGGAACGGCAAGGAACCAGCAACTTCACCGCGGATTTCAGGCGGCGGTTGAGCACGACAGAGGCGCTGGTCACTACCTGGGACAGCCCTCATTTCGGCGACGACTTGCCGCTTCTGGCCCCGCAACTGCGCATGATAGCCCACTGTGGAGGAGAAGTGAAATCGCGCTTCTCGCGATCCCTGTTTAAACGCCTGACCATCACCCACGCTCCCGCTCCCATGGCGCGCGCCACCGCTGAACTGGGCGCTACCCTGCTTTTGTATTGCGCGCGCAATGTAGACTTCTATCGTTCCGAACTGCGAAAGCGGTCGAACCGGATTTATGAAGAGGTACACCTCCACGGTAGTTCTGAATCACTGATGGGGCAGACGGTAGCGATGATCGGATTCGGCCGGATCGGTCGCGCGCTGGTGGACTTGCTGCGCGGATTCGACATCCAGTGGTTGGTTCATGACCCGTACGCTCCGCGCTCTCTATCGCGTCAGTATCCCGTGCGTTTCGCGAGGTTGCAGAAGTTGCTAACCCAGGCTCATTTTCTCGTCCTGACGGCGGCGTTGACCGAACAAACCCGGGGCCTCCTGGGTCGGCAAGGTCTGGCGCAGCTTCCGGACGGCGCGTGTGTCATCAACATTGCCCGTGGTGGCCTGATCGATCTGGATGCTCTCAGGAAAGAGGTGCAGCGCGGGCGGCTGCGCTGTGCCCTCGACGTGACTGATCCGCAGGAACCGCTTCCCGCAGGACATCCCTTGCGGACCATGCAAGGTGCAATTGTTACGCCGCACATCGCGGGCAGTGGACGGCAAGTCCGCGAAGGGATCGCGCGCGTGGTGCTGGATGACCTGGAAAGATTCTTCAGCGGCAAGAACGTAGAGGATCGTGTGACGACTTCCATGCTGGACCGAATGACATGAACATGAAAGTTTCGTTCTCGACGCTGGCCTGCCCGGACTGGACGCTTCCACAAATCATCGCGATAGCCGTGGGCGAGAGCTATGACGGCATCGAGTTACGCTTTGTCCAGGGGGAGGACTCTCTGTGGAAGTTGCCGGTGTTTTCCGGAAAGGAACTGGCATCCACGAAACGGGCATTAGCCGATCACGCTTTAACCATCTCGTGCCTGGACACGAGTTGCCGCTTTGATTCGCCCCATGCCGCCGAGCGTCGACGTTGGATAGTCGAAGGGGAACGGATGGCGGATCTCGCTGCGGAATTGGGTGCGCCGGGACTGCGAGTTTTCGGTGACACGATCCAACCCGGAGCAGACCGCGCCTCCACGCAAAGCTGGATCGCAGAGTCCATTCGAGAATTGGCCGAGATCATCGCTACAAGAGGAGTGGAGGTCTGGATCGAGAACCACGGCGATTTTTCGGCTGCGCAGGAAGCAGCGGCAATTCTTGCGCAGGCGGCCTGTCCAAGAGTCGGCGTGGTTTGGGACCCGGCGAACAGTTTCGCAGCGTCTCAGGAGCAACCCGCGGAGGGCGCTGCGCTGTTGCAATCTGCCATTCGCCACGTTCACATGAAGGACTTGCAGCACAACCAGAATGTCTGGAGGTATGTCCTGGCTGGCGAGGGCGATTTTCCCTTGCTCGATTTGAAAAGCGCTCTGGACCGGCTCCGATACGAACGCTTCCTTTCCTTCGAGTGGGAAAAGAAATGGCACCCGGAGATCGCAGACCCTGAAATTGCGCTGCTGCACTTCGCGCGCTGGTTTCGGAAGAATTGCGCATGACGGAATCTGGTAGCGCGAAAATGCGCAGGTTGTGTGCCGAGGATATTCCGACCGCGACTCAGTTATCGGCACGGGCGGGTTGGAACCAGACCGAGGAAGACTGGCGGACGCTGCTGCAACTTAGTCCGGAAGGCTGTCTGGCAATCGAAGTGGATGGCCATCTGGCTGCAACCACGACTCTGCTTTGTTATGGGCGCAGGCTGGCGTGGATCGGGATGGTTCTGACGAAGGCAGAGTATCAGCGACGCGGCTTTGCCAGAAGGCTGCTGGCGCACGCGTTAGAGAATGCAGACAACATGGAAATCGCAACAATAAAACTCGATGCCACCGATCAGGGCCAGCCGCTCTACGAGAGTCTCGGATTTCGAAGCGAGCAGGAAATTGAGCGCTGGTCGCGGCCGGGCGAAAACGCCGCGCAACTGCCCGCCGGCCGAACATCTACGGAGGAAGTGTGGCGCGATTCAGATTCACTAGCGTTCGGAGCTGACCGTTCACAACTTCTCAAGCGACTCGCACAGCTCAACCCTCCGAGATCAATTTCACAGTCGTATTTGTGTTGCCGGCCAGGTCGCGTGACCGCGTATCTGGGACCGTGCGTCAGCGAGAATCCGAGAACGGCTCGGCGCTTGATCGAGGAGTGCATACTGAACGCTCGATGTGCCTGGTCCTGGGACCTGTGCGCCCGGAATCAAGACGCGGTGGCGCTGGCTCGCGACCTGGGATTTTCTCCACAGCGGCATCTCGTGCGCATGGCCCGTGGCAAGGAACTGCGCGAAAAGGAAAACGCGATTTACGGGATCGCGGGATTTGAACTCGGCTAACCGTGAAAATCAAAACAGAATCAGAATTGGAAGAATTGCTCTCGCGCCCCGACCAAGAAACCGCGTCGGCGATGGCGGCGCTGGACGGCGATCTTCTCATCCTCGGCGCCGGCGGCAAGATGGGTCCAAGCCTGGCCCGTCTTGCGCGGCGCGCTATTGACCAAGCAGGCGTCAAGAAGCGGGTGATCGCGGTGGCCCGGTTCACGAATGGCGAGCTGCCCTCCGCACTCGCTGCGCGGGGGATCGAAACCATCGCCTGCGACTTGCTCGACCGCAGTTCGCTCGACAAACTTCCCGATATTCCCAACGTCATCTTCATGGCCGCGCGAAAATTCGGCACGGCTGGCGAGGAACATCTGACGTGGGCTATGAATACCTATTTGCCCGGACTAGTCGTCGAACACTACCGCAACTCCAGAATCGTGGCCTTTTCCACGGGAAATGTTTACCCGCTGCGTCCGCTGACGGACGGGGGAGCGGTGGAGACGACACCGGTGGGCCCCGTCGGTGAGTACGCGCAATCGGCTCTGGGCCGCGAGCGCATGTTCGAATATGGATCGATGCTATGGGGCACGCGGGTCGTCATCCTGCGCCTGAACTATGCAGTCGAGCTGCGCTACGGAGTGCTCGTGGATATTGGACAGGCCGTATTCGAACGCCGTCCCATCGATCTGTGCATGCCGCGTGTAAATGTGATCTGGCAGCGGGATGCTAACTCGTGGTGCCTGCGGTCACTCGCCCACTGCCAGTCTCCGCCCTTGGTCCTGAACATCACAGGCCCCGAGACACTTTCGGTGCGGGAACTCGCACTCGAATTTGGCCACCATTTTGACGTCGAACCCACTTTTGTTTCCTCCACGGAAGGCTCCAGCGCCCTGTTGAGTGACGTCAACCAAGCGCGCGGTCTTTTCGGGAGTCCCACGGTGCGACCGAAGGAAATGGTCGACTGGATTGCGAATTGGATTCGCGACGGCGGTGCAATGCTGAACAAGCCAACACATTTTCAGACGCGGGACGGGAAATTCTGATGCAGTTACGCAAGAAACTGCGTTCGGGCCTGGTGATTCCCGCCCATCCTCTGGCTCTGAACTCCCAGCGCAAGCTGCACGAGCGCCGCCAACGCGCTCTGACGCGGTACTATCTGGCCGCAGGCGCAGGCGGCATCGCGGTGGGAGTTCACACCACCCAGTTCGCCATTCGCGATCCCAAGTTTGGATTGCTGGAACCGGTGCTTGCATTGGCTGCCGAAGAGAGTCGGAGCAGTGACATCGTGAAGATTGCCGGCGTTTGCGGCAAACGCAAGCAGGCGTCAGCCGAAGGGGAACTCGCCGTCAGGTTGGGCTTCGATGCTGCGCTGTTGAGTCTTGCCGATCTGAAAGACGAAACCATCCCTCAGCTTCTGGAACACGCACGCGCCATTGCCACCCTCATCCCAATTGTCGGTTTCTACTTGCAGCCCGCCGTCGGAGGGCGTCTGTTGCCCTACGAATTCTGGCTCCAGTTCGTCGAGATTGAAAACGTCGTCGCGATTAAGATCGCACCGTTTAACCGCTATCAAACGCTCGATGTTGTTCGCGCCCTGGCGCAGTCAGGTCGCGCCCCGGAAGTCGCTCTCTACACAGGAAACGATGACAACCTTCTGAACGACCTGCTCACGCAGTTTGACTTTGGCACTCAGCCGCTCCGAATCGCCGGCGGCTTGCTGGGGCATTGGGCGGTGTGGACGAAGACTGCCGTTTCTCACCTCGCCCTCGCCAAGCGTCATTCCGACCCGGTTCCGGGCGAACTGCTGACGCTGGCGCAGCAAATCACAGATGCGAATGCCGCCATCTTCGATCCCGCGCACAATTTTCAGGGATGTATTCCGGGCATTCATGAGATATTGCGGCGTCAGGGCTTGCTCGAAGGGCGCTGGTGTCTCGATCCTAAGGAGGAGCTCTCTCCTGGTCAGAGCGCAGAACTCGATCGCGTGTGCAGATCCTATCCGCATCTGCAGGATGACGCATTCGTACAGGAGCACCTTGATGAATGGCTTCGCTAATATTGTGCTGCTGATGCTGTTCGTATCTGGCATGGCAGCAGGTTCGGACCACGCGGTGATCGAGAGCGTCCACGCAACTCAAGGTGTCCCGCTCGATCCCGATCCCACGTCAGCATTCTGGCGCGCATCACGTCCGGTGTACATGGAGAGAGACGGTTTCGGAAAGATCGTTCCCCACTATCGCACCGAGGTCCGCACGCGCTGGACGAAGAACAATCTCTACTTTCTGTTCGTCTGCCCCTACGTGGAGCTCCACCTTAAGCCTGCGCCGAATACTCAGAAAGAAACCAACGAACTATGGAATTGGGACGTCGCCGAAGTCTTCCTCGGCTCCGATTTTACGAATATCAAGCGCTACAAGGAGTTTGAAGTCTCTCCACAGGGCGAGTGGGTTGACCTCGATATCGACCTCAGCAAGCCGCACCACGAAGACGGCTGGACCTGGAACTCGGGCTTCGAAGTGAAGGCGCGCATTGACCAAGCCACGCACACCTGGTACGGCGCGATGCGCATTCCGTTGGCTGCGATCGACGCACGTTCTCCGGCCGTCGGAAACACGATGCGCATCAACCTGTTTCGGAGTCAGGGGCCGCCTTCGCATCAGCAAGCGGTAACATGGCAAGCTCCTATGAGCGATTCGTTTCACGTTCCTGAACGTTTTGGTTTGATCCGGCTGGTGGAAAAGCTTACGGAGAAGGAGTGATGAGCTTGAATATCTGGACTATCCATAAAGTTGTCTTGATCAATGCGTTCGCAATTCTGACGCTCGTTCCGCGATTCGCGCTCGCCGCCGAGCCGTATGCCGTGACTGTTGAACACGGCGTCGCAGTGACAATGCGCGATGGCACTGTGCTTCGTGCCGATATTTACCGCCCCGCGGCACCAGGAAGATTCCCAGTTCTTCTCACGCGAACTCCTTACGATAAACAAAACGACGATGGCGTCGATTTTGGACATAAGGGAGCAGCGCGCGGTTACGTTGTGATCAACCAGGATGTTCGCGGACGCTACACGTCGGACGGCGACTGGTATCCTTTCCTGCACGAATCCAACGACGGCTACGACACTGCCGAATGGGCGGCGGCGCTGACTTATTCTGATGGCAGAGTAGGAATGTATGGAGGCTCGTATGTCGGGGCCACCCAGATGCTGGCTGCGATCGCACATCCGCCACATCTCGCCGGAATATGTCCGGTCGTGACCGCGAGCAACTATCACGATGGGTGGACGTACCAGGGCGGTGCGTTTGAACAGTGGTTCAACGAATCGTGGACCTCAGGTCTGGCCCAGGACACGCTTAACCGCTTTGTGCGAAGTCACACAAATGCGTTGAACGGTATTGCGAAACTTCCTCTTACTCAATACCCGCTTTTTGAATTGCCGCAGGCGTCCTCCGATGCAAGCTTCCTGCATTCTCTGGCTCCGTACTTTCTCGACTGGCTGGCCCACCCCGGTTATGACGATTATTGGAAGCGCTGGTCTATCGAGGAGCACTATGCCGACATCGGAGTACCCTCTCTGACAGTCGCAGCCTGGTATGACATTTTTCTGGGTGGATCACTGCGCAACTACGTCGGAGTGAAGCTGCATGGCAAGGACGAAGCCGCGCGCCGTGGACAACATCTCCTGGTCACGATCGGCGGGCACGCCGGTTCCCGCCGTAAGGTTGGCGAAGTAGACTTCGGCCCCGCCGCTCCGTTTGACGAAGATGAAACTACTTTGAGCTGGTATGACTATCTCTTCAAGAACATTGCTAACGACTTTTCCCATCCCAAGCCTGTGAAGCTTTTTGTTATGGGCGCCAACCAATGGCGTGAGGAAGATGACTGGCCTCTCGTTCGTGCCCGCAACACCAGATACTTCCTGCATTCGGCGGGAAAGGCGAACTCAGCGATGGGCGACGGTAGTCTGGTCGCATCGGCTCCTCGCTCGGACAAACCTGACCAGTACGTATACGATCCTGCAAACCCGGCGCCCACTTTCGGCGGTCCTTTATGTTGTGACTCGGAGCACCTCGGACCCGGGCCCCGCGACCAGCGAGCGATGGAAGCGCGCTCTGATGTTTTGGTCTACTCAACGCGTCCGCTGGAGCAGGACCTCGAAGTAACGGGACCTGTCCAACTCGAACTCTTTGCCAAGTCCTCCGCCGTCGACACCGACTTTACAGCCAAACTGGTAGACGTCGGGCCAGACGGATTCGCGCAAAACCTAACAGAAGGAATTGTTCGCGCTCGGTATCGCAATTCGCAGGAAAAGGCAGAACTCATGAACCCGGGCCAGATTTACAAGTTCACCTTGGACTTGTGGGCGACAGCAAATGTCTTCCGCAAGGGGCACGCATTGCGACTGGAGATCAGCAGCAGCAATTTCCCTCGTTTCGATAAAAACCAAAATACGGGTGATGACGCCGGAGTCGGCGGAAAATCAGTGCCGGCGACGAACACGATCTATCACGATGCCGAGCACCCCTCGGCGCTAGTTCTTCCGATCGTGCCGACCACCTGACGTGATAACGAACAAAGGGCCGCCCTTCGACGCCCGTCTGCAACCATATCTCCGGAGATTCCATGCCGCACAGCACGTCGAAATGCATCTTCCTTGCCCCGGCACCACGGATAGTGTCCGACATTTTTGAGGAGAACGACCTGCTTCGGTTGCGCGCCGTTGGAGATGTGGTGATTCACGAAGGTGGCCCCGTCACAGATGCAATCTTTGAAAACAGCGCCGCGAAAGCAGAAATCATCATCGGCCAGATTGACCTGCCCGAATCACGCCTGAAGCGCGCCACGTCGCTCAGAGCAGTGTTCAATGTGGAGGGCAATTTTCTTCCTAACATTGACTACGCCTACTGCTTTCGACACAGCATACGTGTTCTCAATATAAGTCCGGTATTCGCTGAGCCCGTCGCCGAGGCGGCGTTGGGCATGGCCATTGACCTCGCCCGCGGGATCACCCGGTCAGATCGCCTTTTCCGCCAGGGTACCGAGCAGTACAGGTTGGCCGCGAACACCGAGGCGTTCTCTCTCTTCCGCCAGGAGGTAGGTTTTATCGGGTTAGGCGATCTCGGCCGTGCGATCTTGCCATTGCTTCGCTCGTTCGGTTGCCGCGTTCGCGCATACGACCCGTGGCTGCCAGCGGAATATATTCAAACCTTGGGATGTGAAGCCTCTTCCCTGGATGAGGTCCTGCGCGGCTCGCGCCTTATTTTCGTAGTCGCGGGGGCCACTTCGCAGAATCAGGGCTTTCTGGGCGCAAAACAGTTCTCCTCAATGCAGCGGGGGGCCGCCTTAGTCCTGGTCAGTCGCGCAGCAGTCGTGGATTTTGACGCTATGCTGGATTTCGCCGCGAAAGGACACATCCGCTTCGCAACCGACGTCTTTCCAGAGGAACCGCTGCCTGGCTCACACCGGGCACGGCATACCGACAATGCAATTCTCTGCGCGCATCAGGCCGGCGCAATGGAAACGGCGATCAAATGGATTGGGAAGCTGGTTGTTGCGGACGCGGAACTGATGGCCCGCGGGCTTCCACCGATTTTGTGCAAAGTTGCCCAGCCTGAAACCATTGCCCTGTTTCGGAGTAAACCCATCAGCAAAACTTGACAGATCAGGAAATCCGCCCGGCCAGCAACTGGATTCGGGGAACTGGCGGCTAGCTCGATGAGCGCTCTGGCTTGATTACAGCAGTCATGTACGCACAATAGGGCACGAGGCACCCGCCACGGGAGGGCTCTACGCTCTCGCGTCCTCTCACTTTCCGAGTAGAGGAGTCCCGGTGAGCTGTAGGCTTCCTTTGGCTGTATCCGCCGTTTCCAGCTTCGTGCCCGCTTAAGTCCACCATGGCTCATCGGGGATCTCCCCCCTCACGGACCCCACCGTGCAGATTTCCCGCAGTGGGTTCTTCAGGCGTGACTCCCTGCGCCCGCCCGGGCCTGTGTGATCCGAGGTAGCAGCAGCGGGTACTGACGTAGGATTTCTGCAAACCTTTCCCACGTCAGCTGCTTTCCACGTGTTCGGCGGCTCAGCCATTCCCGCCAGATGCAACGGACTCTCTGATAGAACTGCCGAATAGCGCGGTAGTTCGTGCGTCGTCCGTAGTACTGGTAATGGCCGCGGAGCTTGGCGTTCAGGGTTTTCTGCTGCTCGTTCACAGCATCGTGCCGGTGCTGTTTGCACCATTCCCAGACTGCCTTCAGACCTCTACCCAGCCGCTTGGCAATGGTCTTCACGTGCACTGTGAACCTCCCCTGTCGGCTGCGGGCGCATATGTGCACAAAGCCCAAGAAATTGAAGGTTGCAGGTTTCTTTCCCTGCTTCTTCGCGTTCTTGGCTGCATATCGCCCGAATTCAATCAGCCGCGTCTTCTCCGGGTGCAGTGTCAAACCGTATTTCTCGAATCGCTTCGGCAAGACAGCCAGCACCTTTTCTGCGTCCTCCTTGTGCTGGAAGCACAAGATGGCATCATCAGCAAAGCGGATCTCGTAGGCTTCCCCTTTTAACCGGGGCTTCACTTCGTTCTCGAACCACTCATCGAGAATGTAGTGCAGGAATATATTGGCCAGGAGCGGACTGATGGGTTGCCCCTGTCCTGTACCTGTTTCGCTCACGAGTAGTCTGCCGTCCTCGATGACTCCGACTTTGATCCATTTTCCGATCAGGCGGAGCACGCTTCCGTCGATCACACGCTTCTCTATCATCTCGACCAGAGCCGCTCTCACAATCGAGTCGAAATATGAGCGGATGTCAATCTCCAGAATCCACCCTATGGGCCGGGTACAGATGATCCGCCCCACTTCATCCAGTGCTTGGTGTTGCCCGCGTCCGGGTCGAAACCCGTACGAGCAATCGAGAAAATCCTGCTCGTAGATGGCATTTAATAGGTCAACCGCCGCTTTCTGCACGATCTTATCCTCGAGGGCGGGAATCGAGATCGGCCTCTGTTTCCCGTCTTCTTTCGGAATATAGACACGTCGCAATGGTTGTACCCGATACTTGCCTTCTTTGAGCCGCTGGTGGAGCTGTCGGATATTCTCTTCCGCGTTCGTCTCGTATTGTTGGTACGTGACGCCGCCGATCCCGGCACTGGCATTCTTTCGAAGACTCCGGAATGCCTCATACAACTTCTCGCCTGTGATCAGGTGAGCAATAGAGGAGAACTGCCGTTTCGGATCTTCCTTGGCGAGTTCAGCTATTCTGTTGATGTCTGTGAACATATCGTTTCGAGCTCCGCGTCTCGTTATGTTTCCTTTCAGCAGATTCGTACGCTTGCTTCCCCCTTCCCTCCAGTGGGTGCCGTGGCCGCCCGTTTCCGGAGCCCTGCGGTTCCCCACCTTCGTCGGTACTATAAGGTTGTAAGACTGCTCCAGCATCCCTCCGTGCTTCCTCCGGTCGACCCTTGGTTGCACGTACCTCTCGACCCATTCCCTGAGGCGGTCCTCCTGGTGTGAGAGGAGATGGGGAGCTCTCTTCGGTTCCTGGGCCATCCCTGTGGAGCCTGCCCTGGGCTAGAGACCCCGGCGAGCCGGCGCGACCTCGCTATAACGGTCGCCGCCAGATACTGCCTTCCGCTGACGCAAACACGTTGGCCTCGCGACGATACATGATTTCGGGGCTGAATCCTCACGGCCTGCTACCTTGTTGTCTACGCTTCGCACCCACCAGTCGCCCGGTGAATGGCAAGACTCACTACTGACCTGTCTGCTCGACTTTGATCAGGCGGGATTTGCACCCGCTGGATGGCAATAAGAGGTTTCGCTTATCTCACTAACAGTTCCTCCTCTTCCAAGCTTTTCCGAACGCGATGCGTCGTCTGTTCTTTCTTGGCAACTGCGCTGCGTCCCTTTTCTGATCTCCGCCTTGCTTTGTGCGGGGTTGCAATCTGCGTCGGCAGAGCGATCTCCCTGGAGTATTCCTGACGCTCTTCTGCCACCGACGAATCCCATCTATTCCGATGCCATGGAACTGGCTCGGAGGGGCGGAGATCGCATGAGGGTACCCGCACCGGTAGCACGGTAGGCTCAAAGCAGAGACAACCGACGGGCGCAGTCGGTCATGATTTCTGCCTCCCAAGCGGGACGCTGTCGGTTGTTGGGGTGCGTCCGATCGCTGGGAATCCGTCCGATCAGGTTTAGGAACACCGCGGCGGAATGTTTGTACGCGGGAACGGGTGCGCGAAAGGCGACGTTTCCCAAGTACTGCAGGGCATCCGAAAGGGCGTAGTACTTGGGGTCTCCGATCTCCCAGAGTCGGTCCCGCGCGGCGAATTTCTCTGGCGCAAAGGCGGCAAGTCCCAGCAAGTAGTCCGACCCGTATTCGATCATGTTGATTCCCAGGTCGTTCCCTGTGTAGATGCGAAAGTCTGGCCGGTGTGCATCACGAAGGGCGAGTCGTTCAAGTTCCAGAAGACGGTCGAGAGAAGAGTGTTTCATTCCCTTGATTTCTGGAATGTCCATCAAGCGCCGGATTGTCTCCGAGTCGTAGATCTCCCCGCTCGCCGCAAACATCGGGCCCAATTCGAACGCCAGCACGTGTGGATAGTTTCGACATACGTCTCGATAAGCCTTAGCTGTTTTTGCCGGAGACTTACCTTGCAAACGAGCCGTCTGAAACAAGATTGGTATGCCCTCAAAACGAACGATGGTGTCGATCTGCCGGCGATAAAGCATGACAATGTCGTCGCCGGCGTGCTGTTCGATATACGCGCCCGCCACAAACGGAATGCCTTTCCCGAGAGCCTGCCGCGTCCAGTCCAGCACCTCTTCCTTTTCCGTATCGCTCAAGTAGTTCAGGTAGCCGGTGTCCATGTTGACGGCATTCATCAGGCCAGCTCGATGGGTGGAAATCAGCTGCTTCGCAAACGCGTCGACGGCGACTCGGCCATCTGGCTCATAGGGCAATAAGGCGGCGGCCATGCCCTGCACTTTGCGTCGTGGTGCTTGGCGCTCGAGCAACTCCTCAACCGTCATCCCTGATCTCCACAATGTGCTCGTACTGTGCCTGAGAAAATCGATGTCAGCGCTTCTTGGCATCCTTCAGTTTTTCCGCCAGGTCAGAGTCTTTGTAGTATTCGTCCAGCGGATAGCAACCAGACGGCAGTCCGTTGCGTGGGGCGGTCGTGCAATCGCTGAAGGTCCTGCAAACCTTCTTGCGTTGGATTTGGGTGCCGGCCGATGCCTCCCAGAGAAACTCGGGATAGCTCAATACCATCCGGCCGAGCCCCACAAAATCGACCCATCCTTCGCGCACTACGGCCTGCGCTACGTGGGGCAAGAAGTCCTGCAGGTAGGTGTACCCCGATCCAACCATGAGCAGGTTTGGGAACCGCCGCTTGAGCTGACGGGTCGCTTCCATCTGCCGCGCAACTCCAACCAAAGGGTCTTCTGGTGGCAGATATCCGTCGGAAGGCGGGTAGAGCGCCGGGCGTTGGATGTGCGGATTGTAGTAGGGGCTACCCGCGGTGATGTTCACCAGCTGAATTCCAAGCTTCTCTAATAACGATAAAAAGCGCTCCGGCTCACTCAAGTCGGTGTCCGTCGGGTCGAGCGGATTCACGCCAAACCCCCAACGGTAGGGGATTAAGTCCGGGCAGGTCTCTGCAACTCCGGTGGAGGATTTTCCGTTGGCGCTCTGACTTGGGTCACGCTGGAATGGCACAGTGTCGATCGCCGAAAGCCGCACTCCAATGTGCAATCCCGGAGAGAGCGAGCGAATCCCTTGGACAACCTCGCGAAGAAAGCGCGTGCGGCCTTCGAAGGTGCCGCCGTAACGTCCCTCCCGCGTGTGAGCGCTCAGAAATTCATGGCCGAGGTAGCCGTGGCAATGCTTTATGTCCACGAAATCGAAACCTAATTGCCAAGCCATGTACGCCGCCCGATGGAAGTCTTCTATGATCGATTCGATTTTACCGTCGGTGAGCAGAGGATAATCGGGGGCCAGCTTCAGGCGCCGGTCCAACAATGGATGGTGATAGAGGATGCGTGGTTCGGGGCGGGTATGTTCGTTCGGGCGGCAGTACCGACCAGAGTGCGTCAATTGCAAACCCATTACCAACCCATCGTCGGTGCCGGTTGTCAGAATATGCTCGTCCCTCAAAACGGTTCGCAGACGCGCAAGGCCTTGTTGCATTCGCGGGGCAGCTAGAAGCTGATTGGGGTTCGCTCGTCCTTCGTGGGAAACCGCAACCGCTTCTCCGCCCCAGATCAGCTTGCCGCCGCTACGGCCGAAGCGCTGCCACCGCCGAACCGTATTCTCCGAGGGTGCCCCATCAGGAGTTGCGTCCCAACCCTCCATGGGCTGCACCGCGATCCGGTTGCCGATTTTGAATGGACCGCGTTCCAGCGGCCAGCGCAGCGGCGATTGGGCTCCGGTCACGATCTGGGGATCGCACGGGATCTGCAGGTCGAGGGCCCGCAAGTGATCCTGAAAGCGTCTAACGTCCTTCAGGCTGCCCAGGCGAAGGATTGCTCCAGCGCTCATGCGGACCCCCGCCGCTCCGGTAAACCCAAAACAGCCAGTCCGCCTAGCAACGCCATGACCACCAGGACAAAGCAGCTCACGGAGTAGCTTCCAGTCGTGTCGCGTAAGCGGCCTATCAACCAAGGCGCAGCAGCGTCCGCAATGGCATCCGCGGTCAGGAGCACACCCAGCAATCTCCCGAGGATCTCAATCCCAAAGATTTCCGCTGTCACTAACGGAATGATCATGTAGTCGCCACCAAGACCAATGCCAAAAATCGCGGCGGAAACGTAGAGGACCACCCGGGTAGTTCCGAGGAACAGCAGAGGGATACCTGCAGCGACGAGTAAGTACGTCAGCTGCATGACGTGCTTTTTGGAAAACCGATCAGCAAGCCAGCCTATGAGTAACCGGCCGGCGATACTGAAAGCCAGCACCAGCGATAAGACACCTGCGGCATCCCGCTGCGTGAAGTGCCGGTCGAGACTCAAGAAAAGCTTCAGATTCTGCTGAGTACCACTGACTGCGGCAATCGAACACATACTCCCCAGGGTGAGTAGATAAAACGACACTTGCTTGAATGCTGCCATCGGACTCGCGGACGCGACCGATCCAGAGTTTGTTCTTGTTCGTGGTGGTTCTTTCACGAGGAGCGCCAGGGGAAACGAGACAACCACGATCGAAAAGCCCAACATCCGTAGGGCGGCCTGCCATCCGAAATGCTGGACGAGCGCGTGCGATATCCACGGGACTGTTGCTCCCCCGATGCCGATCCCGAGGTAGGCAAAACCCATCGCTTTTCCGCGCGATCGATCGAACCACCGCGTCAACAGTACCTGGTTGGGCAGTGGGCCTCCACAAACATAGCCCAGCGCGTTGAAGAAGTAGAAAAAGTAAAACATGCCGAGGCTTGAGGTCCGGCTCAGTCCCACTAGGGCCACCCCTGCCATCAGAATGCCTATCATCATCATGCGGCGGGGCCCAAAGCGGTCCACAACCCATCCTGCGAGGAACCCGAAGATGGGTCCGACGACAAGTTTGCTCAGCGCATTGCCCGACGTCACTTGAGCGCGCGTCCAACCGAACTGTTGGACCATGAAGTCGTAATAGAAAGGCAGCCCCCAGAGAGCAACGCCAACAATGCAGAACAGCACCACAAAGGCTGTCACGGCTGCTTGATACGACTGGCGCCGGCTTGCCGGAGATTGATCGGCGCTTGGCCCGTCCTCTTTTGACAAATCGCAGCTCGATGCAGCCCGCGCCGCAGACGCCTCGCTTGTCGGTCCCGCCATGGCGTGTCAGTCTAACATTGGACGTGCTCGAGGGAGAGGCCAGTAGGAATTATTGGCGCAACGTCGCCATAGCCCTCACAACGGTTCAATGCAGTGAAATGGACCATTATTGTCAACGATCACGTATAGTTTGGCGGCGTTGGCCCGATTCCCGGCAGCCCAGGAGCAATCCGCAAACTGAATTTCCTATCCAAAATGTGGGCAGGAAACCAATCCCCTTGGACTATCGATTCACTCTTGCCGTGTGGTGGGCTATTTCCGTCTGGCTTTGGGCCGGATGGAGCCGCGGTCTAGGGCTCGCCTTCTGCCGAGAAAGCTGCAATGCATGCTTTGCGCGATCGCTCAGATCCTCAAGAAAATTCTCCGGCGGTACATCCAAAATAGGATGAGCCAAAAGATCAGCATCACTGCAAAACCGTGAAGCACAGGCTGAAAAGTCGTCCCTGCCATCACCGATATGGCCCTTCCAAAGTGGCGGTCCAAGGCGTCGCCGAAGAAGCCCGTCATCGTCCAACTCATCACGTAAACGGCAATCGAGTTCATTCCGACCACCACCAGCGGGAAAGCCCATCGCCGCCATCCTTTCCATTCGATCAGCGCGTAAAAACCGGCCAGGAGCAGCACCACCCAACCTCCGCTATACAGCGTATACGACGACGTCCAGACCCTCTTGACGATGGGGCAAATGCCGGCCCATTGACACACCAGTCCGAATAGCAGCAAGCCTGTTCCCGCGACTACGAGGCCTCGCAATTTTTGTTGCTTCGATCCGTTGCCCTTGAGCCATTCTCCCGCCAGGAGCCCGAGTATCATGGTCCCCAGCGTTGGAATAAAACTCAGCGTAGACCAACCGCCCTCATTGAAGACAAAGGGCTGCTCCCGCGGAAAAAGGTTCAAGAACCAAACATCGAACGCCCACGCAAGATTGGAATTCTTGTTCCAATGAGAGAGGAATCCGGTGTAATTTTGAGGCCAGTTCTGTGGAACTCCGACCCTGGTGTAGTCAAACTGGGGACTGGGCGCTGGATAAAGCGCGAACGCTGCCCAAAAGCAAATCAAGATCAGCACCAGTGTCACCACTTGGGTTCGCGGACGCGTGAATCCCAGCAGAAACAGGAATACGTAACCCAATCCAATCTGCGTCAGCGTGTCCTCAAAGGTAAAGTAGGTCTGAGGCGACCACAGTGACCGAAGAAAAATTCCGAGAACAATCAGGAGTAGCGCGCGCCGGACCGCATGCCCAAGCATAGGTCCGAAGGTTTGTCCCTTCATTTTCCGGCTCGCGATAGAAAACGGAAGCGCTGCACCGACTAAAAAGGAAAAGGCAGGCTGGATCAGGTCATGCAGTGAGCACCCCTGCCACTCCACGTGCTGAGTATTGAAGGCGATCAAACGCCATAGTCCACTGTGCGGAAACGCGCGCGCCACCTCAGGCAAACGCATGTGTTCTGCGAGCATCAGGACCATCACCATCCCGCGGAATGCATCCAGCGAGATCAGCCGAGTGGCGCCTTCAGCTTTGCGTTCAGGCCCTGCTCTAGGTGCTTCTGATACGGGACTCTCAACCTGCGTGCTTTCTATGATCAAAGGCTCCTATGGACAACTAAGCACTGCTGCGAAGGTATTCTTTCTCGCCCCGAAGTTTCGGGGATGGCACTCAGTCTGAAGTGCGAAACCCAGAGAATCCGAATGGACGTTCCACTTGCCCCGTGTGAAATCGGGGAATTTCTGGGGAGCGCCATGCTGTGCCACAGATGTTTCACTCAACGGAGTAGGCGCACTCCATGCGGCGGCATCGTAGACGTTGATATCGGGCACGAGACCCCTTTTCAGGCAATCCATGAGCCTGTAATTCATGACGTAGTCCATTCCGCCGTGACCACCCATTTTGCGGGCCAGTTCTCCGGTTGTCTTCCACAGTGGGTGCTGGTACTTGTCGCTAAACGCATCGGTGTTCTGCCAATCCTCTTGCTTTTGGCCATCGACGAAGACGCGCGGCGGGTAATCGGCGAACGCGCCCTTTGTACCCGAGATCGAGTTGAGGCGGCTGTAAGGTCGTGGGTTGACCACGTCATGCTGGAGAAGAATCGTGCGGCCCCTTTGGGTTTTTATGATGCTGGTGTTCATGTCACCGCAGACGTACTTTTCGGCGCGCTTCGGCTCCCCTTCAGCAAAGTTCGCTTTCACGTACCCGCTCAGCGAGGCCTCGGACGAACTCACCGAAACCATGTAGTCGAACCGGTCGCCCCGATGGATGTCCATGTAATGGGCTACCGGGCCCAAACCGTGCGTCGGATACAGATTGCCATTGCGACTCATATGCGGGAACCTGCGCCACAGGCCTTCCCCTTCATTCGAGGTCAAAATGCTGCGCAAGTCGTGGAGATAAGCCGCTTCTCCATGTGTAATTTCGCCGAAGACTCCATCCCGCACCATGCCGAGGACCATCATCTCAGTAGAGCCATAACAGCAGTTCTCGAGAATGACGCAATGCTTGCGAGTGGTCTCGGAAGTATCGACGAGGTCCCAGCACTCTTGCAATGTTGAACAGGCAGGCACTTCGACTGCAGCATGCTTGCCATTCTTCATGGCGCTGAGCGCCATCGGAACGTGCCAGTTCCATGGGGTGGCTATGTAGACGATGTCGAGTTCGAGTTCGGTCAAATTCTTGAAATCCCATTCGCCCTTGCTGAACCCGGCGGGCTCTGCTTGGCCTGCGTTTGTGACCGCCTTCTGCGCTCGCGCCACTTTCTCCGGCACCAGATCGCAGATCGCCTTGACCTCTACCTTTTCAATTGCGAGTAAATCCTGCAGCAAGCTGGTACCGCGTCCACCGACGCCGATAATGCCCAGGCGCACCCGTTCTCGTGCCTCGTACGGGACGCCGATCATCGTCGAGTTCGCACTTTTCGGTGTGCCAGCAAGGAGATCAGCACCCAGAATGTCGGTCGCAACTACGAGTCCCACCCCGCCAATCGCGGTGCGCCTGATGAAACTTCGTCGCGAAATATCTTTAGATTCTTTATCCGTGGGCATGTGGTGACCTCCAACCATATTGCCGAGCGCCTGCAGATCGTTATCCTTTGCGTACCATGACCCAAAACCTAGCACTGTAGCAATAGCAATTGCAACCGCCTGCTTGGATCAAAACGTGAGAATTAAAACATGGAAGGGGCAAGAAACCGGGACCGCTTCCACGCGTAAGCTCAACGATCTACCGAGTTTTTCCCGAAATTCTCATTGCCTCAGTCGCAGTTGAAGGTTCAATTTGGCATTCTCCTCTGAGTGGCCGGCAAGTAACCGGCGACCCCGAAGTAATCTGTTTTGAGAAAGCCTGTTCTTCACCTGAATATTGAAACCCTCCAGTGGCCAAAAATCGGCTTCTGGGAACTCTGCCGCTGACAATCGCCGGGATCCCTGCCTCGCACCGGGCAACACAGAAGTTGCCTGCGTTTTCGAGATTGGTCCCGATAAACCCTTGTGGTCATTGACGGGCCGACTCCCTGATTGTCGGCTTACCCGGAAACTGTCCCGATGGTTGACGTGATGGTCTCTGCTGAGGTTTACAAATAAACGAAACTGTCCTCAATGTGTCCCTCATTGGGTCCCGTACACCCCCAAATACCCCCGACAATCGGGGGCCAGGGGTCTGGTTATGTCGTGGGAAACACATGCCGCTGACAACACAGCCCACTTTTGAAGACCGGGACGATCACCGGGACCGCATGCGCTTCCGCAGGCAGTCTAAACGCTACCACGAAAACTCGGCTACAAATCTTCCCGGATTGATGCGGATTGAGTATGAACTCACGGTTGATCACGTGATTCCGATCCGCAATCTTTTCTAGTCAGCGGCGCTCTTTAGCCTCCTGCGGCTGAAATACCAGTCCGTGACTTCCAAGTCGTCACCGCCTGCGGCGCGCTTCTCGGCATCGGCCTGAGTTACTGGTGCAGGAGCGATCACGGGATCCCCCGGCCGCCAGTTCGCTGGAGTCGCGCATTCGCTCTCATCCGCGATTTGCAGAGCCTCAGCCACCCGCAGCAACTCGTCGATATTGCGCCCGCACGACATCGGGTAGTAGAGGATGGCGCGAATGTTCTGCTTGGGATCAATAAAGAACACCGCCCGTACCGCCGCCGTATCGCTTACTGCCTCATGCACCATGCCATAAGTCACGGCGGTTTTCTGGTCGAGGTCAGCGATCACGGGAAAAGGTACCTTCAACTTGAAATGTTCTTCGATGTTACGCACCCACAATGTGAGAATAGAAGCTGTCCACTGAGTTGCCCAGCAGTTGTATGTTGCGCTTCTCAAACTCGGGATAGCGCGGGCGAATTCCACAAATTCCGTGGTGCAAACGGGAGTGAAGTCGGCAGGGTGGGAAAATAGCAAGATCCACTTGCCTTTCGACGTGTAATCGCTGAGCCGGATTATCCCAGGCGCAGACGTGGCCTCGAAATCGGGTGCGGGATCGTGGATGCGGGGAATTCTCGGCACAGCAACGGTTACGATTTCGGTCGCCATGAATAACACTCCTCATCGGGTGTGGGGCACGGGTAGTGAGGTGATACCGCATGAAGAGTTGTACTAGAACGCTCGGACGGTTAGACGCGGCTCGCAATCCGAAGGCTTGTGGTCGAGTGTCCCGCAACCTAATTCATGCGGTGCGGGCGTCTGGCCGCAATCACCGGATAGTTAGCCTTGGCGTGGCGCGGCCATCGTGGAATTGATGCGGGAGGAAGTTTTCCTCGGAAAGGATTCACGAACCCCCCGAAGAATTAGTTGCCCCATAGGTCCTGGAAGAAGATCAATGGCCCGAATTTCCCGATCAATGGCCCGAATTTCCCATTAGCATCGGCGGTACTTTACAGTCGTGACCTCTGACCGTTAGCATCCATCTCGCTCAGAAAAATCTTCATATCGAGAAAAGCGTTCGTTGAATTTGCGTTTCGCCGCATGCTGGGATTCAACGGATTGTGAGAGAAAGATGAAACCAAAGCGCACCATCCTGTGTGTGGACGACAACGAACAGTCTCTTTCCCACCGCAAAGTCATGCTGGAAACCCGCGGATACCGCGTTGTGAGCTTCACGCGAGGGGAAGATGCTCTCGAGAGGTTCAAGCAGGGCGGAATTGACCTGGTCTTGACGGACATGGCCATGCCCGGGTTGGACGGGCCGCGATTGATCGCCGCTATCAAGAACCTCTCGCCGCAGACTCCCGCTATCCTGGTCTCTAGCAAAGTGCGCATCCACGATCACGATTCAGAAGCCGATGTTTTCCTTTCGAAGGGTATGTACGCGCCCGCGGATCTGCTAGAACGGGTTCGCATGTTGCTGGTGCGCAAGCGCGGACCGAAGCGTCCGCGACCACGCACTCAACCACCGCCGCGCATCGGCGCAGCCTGACAATCGCCAGCAACCGTTCTGATGCAACCGTTCTAATTGCATAATCCTGCCTGCGACGAGTAGCCTTCCGAAACCACGAGCGCGGACGACACGCCTTTGACGACATGTCTTTGGAGAGATCGATGTCCTCCCCAGCCGTCTCAGGTGTCCCCAACTCGCCTTCGTGTAAGATCGTGCTTGGCATGGCTGCATCTACCGGGACCAAATTCATCGAAGCGAAAGATCTGCATAAGACCTACCGCGTGGGAAAGATTGAGGTCCTCGCGCTGGACGGAGTTTCCTTCGTCGTTGAAAAAGGAGAGTTCGTCAGCGTGGTCGGCCCGTCGGGCAGCGGTAAGTCGACATTGTTCTACTTGCTAGGCGGGTTGACTAGGGCCAATTCCGGAAGTGTCGTGCTCGATGGCGATGATTTCAGTTTGCTCACCGATGCCCAGCGCACTCGCATGCGCCGGCGGAAAATCGGGTTCGTATTCCAAAAGTTCAACCTATTGCCGACCCTCGATGCACGGTCCAATATCGCCATCGCACAGGAAATATCTGGCAATGGTCAGGACGATACCCAGCATTTCACGCGCATCTGTGATCTGTTGGGACTTACCAAACGTCTTCACCATCGGCCTTCCGAGCTTTCGGGCGGCGAGCAGCAGCGCGTGGCCCTGGCCCGAGCTCTGATCAACAAGCCTGCCATTGTCCTGGCTGACGAGCCCACCGGCAACCTGGATTCGAAAAACTCCGATGTAGTGCTGGGAATGTTGCGACAGTCGAACCAAGAGTTAGGGCAAACCGTCCTGATGATCACCCACAATCCCAAGGCTGCAAAATATGGCGACCGCATCATTCATATGCGGGATGGTCGCATCGTGGCGGCGGAAGAAGATCCGCAGTGGGCTGTGCGCTAGTCGAGCATGCACGGCCAGGCAAGACTAATTGATTTCGAGACTGCTTCGGTTGAACCACCGCGATCGTTTCGCTTCCGCCATTTCGCTTCCGCCGTTGCCCCAGCGTGAAGGCGTCATTTATAATCTTGCAGGTTGAGCGGGAGTAGCTCAGTGGTAGAGCGCGACCTTGCCAAGGTCGATGTCGCGGGTTCGACCCCCGTCTCCCGCTCCATCTATGCCCCGCGTAGAGGTTTCATGACGAAACTTCCGCCCGCTTCGCATCTCTGTTTTCTGATAGCGATTTCTCTGTTCGCTTGTGGCGATAACCGTTCACTCCAATCGGTGAGCATAACTCCAGCGGTTACCAGGTCGAAGACACATTTTACGGCCACGGGTATTTACAACCAAGCGCCAACCAGCGTTAATATCACCAACACGGCAGCTTGGTGTGTCGGATCGAGTAATGGAATCTGTGCCGGCAACATTGTGCCGGGCGCTACAGTGAACGCCGGCTTGGCCCTGTGTATTATGGGATTTGCAGGAAATGTCACCATCTTGGCGGGGCAGAGCGAGGCTGTAATGATGCCAGATACTGGCCCTACGCTGAACCTTTCGACAGCGCGTCACTGTCCGTGATTATCGAGAGTTCATGGCTAGACTTTTTCCGCCCGTAGCTGCTAGCTTTAGTGTTTGGGCGCGGTACCCAAGTGGTAAGGGAGAGGTCTGCAAAACCTTTATGCGTCGGTTCGATTCCGACCCGCGCCTCCAATCTTTTCAAAAACTTATAGCTCAAGCCAAATGAGGCCATTCCGCCAGTGTGGGGACTTTTGTGGGGACTTCTTGTTTGCTGTCCCCTTTTTACCCTACTGAGTGCGTGCCGCCTTCCGCTCAAACTCCCCGATCTGCTGGTGCGCGTTGAAAGCTTCCAGCTTTTCCATAGCCTTCGTCTGATGTTCTTGCGTGGGGTGGGCATAGCGAAGCACCATTTGGATTCTGGAGTGGCCCAACATGGCCGCCAGCGTCACAAGGTCAATGCCGGACATGGCCGCTCTGGTGGCCCATGTGTGACGGAGGTCATATAGGCGCGTCGGAGCGATGCCACTGGCCTTCACAGCGCGATCATGGGCGTTGTTTACCTTTGGTATGGGCCGTGCTGGGTCTGACTCGCAGGCGAAGAGATATGGAGTCTCCAATACGCTCATCCGCCGTCTCAGCACATCTCTGGCGCTCGCTGTGAGATTGATGCGCCGCCGCGCTGCTGCTGTCTTGCCATGGGGAATCAGAAGCCAGCCGTGCGGAAGGTCTACGTTTTCGGGCCGGATTGTGTAGACCTCTTCGGGCCGCATCCCCGATTCGAGTATCAGCGTGGCCACATCTCGCAACACGGGGGAAGCACTGCCTAAATACCGTTGTTGCTCTGTGTAGGAAAGAACTCGGGTCTGCTGATTGTTCTCGGCCAGAAACTTTATACGGCTGACCGGATTCTTGGCGATCACATCGGACTTGATAGCGAAGTTGAAAAGCGCCTTCAAACAGGCCAATTCCCGATTCACCGTTGCGGGACGCAGCTTCTTGTTTGTGGTAGCCCGCTTGCCATTTTCTGCGCGGGTGGTCTTGAACTCGCTCGATCTGGAGGTTTTGAAACGCTCCACGTCATCTGGCGTAATGTTGTCGAGCGAAGTGTCCCCGAAGTGGCGCAACAGCGCGATGCTGCTCACCTCATAGCGGCGATGGGTCGCGTAGTGGGCGCGGTGCTCCTCTTCAGACCATCGTAGGAACTCAGCCATCGCCCTGCGAAAGCCCGGGACCGCCTTGCGCTCCGTGATGCCTACGTCACCCTTCGCAAGTGCGGTGCGAAACGCCCTCTCAATATCACCAGCCGTCCGCTGATTCTTGACGCCTGTGCTCTTACGGTAGCGCCGTCCCCCATATACAAACTCGTACCAGTAAACGCCAGACCGCTTGTAAAGCGCCATGCTCATGCCCCCTTATTTCATCATTGTTGTTGTTTTCCGGCTCCTACGCACTGATTCCAAATGAGCGCAATATTGAGAACAGTACTCCCTCCTATGCTTCGACGTGACCGGAAATGGCAGACCGCAATCGCGCCGGGCGCAAGTTTTGAACGTTAAGCGTCGGAGCAGGTCAATCGTCACTGTCATGCGAATTGCATGCTGGCACGCATCAGTCAGCAGACAGAAAAACGGGTATTTCGCCAAACGCGAATGCACCATTGGCGGAAACGCATCATGTCCTGCAAACCACTTCTTAGGTGCGGATGTCAGTGCTTCCCGTACAGTTTCCTGCAGACGGATCATCTCGGGGACGTCAGCCTAGCTTGGCAAAGGACGCCACCGCCCCCAATTGCTCAGGAACTCCATCGCTCCTTCGTAGTCGGGAGCCATGCGTAGGAAGTCATCGCGCATTTTCCACGCATCCGCAGGCCGCGAGTTTTGTATTAGGTCTGCGCCTGTGACGTACGGCTTGCGTGAATGGACCAAAAACTCTGGCTCTGCCGGCGAAGTTGCCGCTGCCGTCGAGCCTGTTCCAGTTTGCGATCGCGGGCTCCATGGATCTCAGCCTGACGTCCGGTGATCATATCTTGCGGGGTCACGTAACCGATCGCGCTATGCAGGCGCACGGTGTTGTAGTGATCCACGTAGCTTTGAATCAAGCGCCGGGCATCCTCCAGGGTCAGCGGTGTCAGTGGCCGGATACACTCGCTTGTAAGCGATTTGTGCCAGCGTTCGAGCTTTCCATTCGATTGTGGGTAAAACGGCGAGGTCCGCACGTGCGTCATACCGGAGATCCGAATGAACTCCTTGAGTCGCGTGCTATGAACTGCGGTCCGTTGTCAGAGATGATCCGCGGTTTCGCTTCCGGGTAGTTCTCTTTCGCCCTGACCCGGTCTATGACCCCGTTTTTCAGGGCTTTTTCGACCAGAACCCGCAAATGCGACCAACTTTTGAGGGGCAGCCCAAATTGATGGGCGAGCAGGCATTGCTCTAAAGAGCGCAACGCTTCATAGATCCGCTCTCCCTCAATTCGTCCTCCCTCCACGAAGAACAGCACCTCCCCCAAAGCCGTTCGCGAATGATTTCGATGTCGGCTTCCCGCATAGATTCCCGCAGATCCCAATGCACGAGGAAACGACTGTATCCATCCAGCACGCTGCACAAG
>QIAN01000276.1 GCA_003225005.1 Acidobacteriota bacterium
TACTTGGAGGGCTCGGGCGAGAACCTCCTGTTCGGTGGGGCCGATCCATCGATCCCCAATCTCATCCCCTCGGACATGGAGATCCGCCGTAATTACTTCTTTAAGCCACTCGCTTGGAAAGCAAGCGGCGCCTGGACGGTGAAGAATCTCTTTGAGCTAAAGCTTGGGCGGCGCATCCTGGTGCAAGGCAATATTTTTGAGAACAGTTGGGAAGACGCGCAAACCGGGTTTGCGATGGTCATCTGGTCCGTCAACCAAGGTGGCACCACGTCATGGGCGCAGACCGCGGACGTTTGGATCAGAGAGAACATCATACGCCATGCGGCGAGTGGGGTGCAGCTCACGGATTACAATACGGACCATCCCGAGTTCCCGACCTTGTATACCCAGCGGGTGCGCTTCGACAACAACCTCTGGCTGGACATTAGCCAAGCCAACTGGGGCGGTGACGGACGCCTGTTCCAACTCGCCAGCAGCGCTGGGCAGTTGGCCGCGATCAAGTTCTACCACCAGACGGGGTTCGAAAGCACTACGCTCATTACCATCGTCAGCGGCCAAACGCAGGGTTTCGAGTTCGGCAACAACATCGTTAACTATGGACTGTACGGCATCCACACCCCCGCTGCTTCTGATGGGGCTGCCCTTGCTCTGTATATGCCGGGGTATCTGTTTGCCGGGAACGCGGTGATCGGGGCGTCGGCCGCGAACTACCCGATCGCCAACTTCTTCCCGGCCACGCTCGACGCGGTCGGGTTCGTGAACGCCGCGGCTGGCGACTACCATCTCGCGGCCTCGAGCCTGTACAAGAATCAAGGCACCGACGGCATCGACCTGGGCGCGGATATCACGGCCGTGCTCACCGCGACAAGCGGCGTCGACCAGTAGGTCGGCCCCACGGAGGCGGGGGGCCTTCCTGGCCCCCCGCCCACACTCTTCATGTGATAGCCTGGAGCGCCCTTCTATCTGATAGAACGATGCACCACACCGCACACCAGAGCGAGGAGCATCATTTGACCAATTCAACAACACGCACGGCGGCATAGTAGTTAAGTGCAGGAAACTTTCGCAGCACCTTCGCATCCCATCTGAGACACGAATGCAGAAAACGCTCTCGCAATCGCGGAAGGATACTAACTACACTCGTGGTCGGTAGAATGAACCCTCTGGAGCGGTAGGAGGAAAACCCACTTGCGTAATCCGCTAATTCTTGATCAGTCAATGGTCGCTCAAACGGTGACACGTCTTGCCCTCTATAGGGAATGAACCTTCGGAGCATCTTCAGTGCCTTTGAATTTCGCACTGGCTCTTGGAGAATCGCGCGCCCGCCTGAGCGAAGCACCCGCCTAACTTCACGAGCAGACAACGCAAGATCTAAGTGATGCAGGATCGCGATGCCGAACACAACATCAACTGAATCATCGGACAGAGGGAGATTATGAGCCGAACCGACCATCAATTCTACATCACCCCTAATATCATTGACCGCGAGGCGTTGCCGAGCGATGCCGATCAGATCGGGAGAGATGTCCAATCCTTTCACGGTAGCTCCACGCCGCGCTAGAACTAGGGTGTTCAACCCGTCCCCGCACCCGTAGTCAAGTACGATCTTGCCCCGCACATCGCCGAGCAAGTGATACGCATACTCAAGCGGATAGCAAGTGCCAGCGGGGGGATCAAGGTAACGCCTCACCTCCGTTTCATCGGCAAGCAGGCCGACTGGATCAATGTGCGAGGCTTCGGCAACACTCCGCTCAACCTCAGCCCGCTCCCACTTTCTCAGCATCGGCGAAGACATCTTACGGCGTCTCCTTAGCTATATAACCAACGCATAGATTGGAGGGCGCACGAACTCCGGCTACGAGCGCGAGGTCACGATTGCCGGCGATCCGCGAGCGCCGGTCCTGCGGGATCCGTCCACACGTCCCAGCGCCCCCGCGCCGCGTTGAGCGCGGCCATCAGAAGCGCAGCGAAGAGGGCGAGTCCACTGCGCACCGTGCCTCGAAACCCTCTGCCCGGAGCGCCGGGCGCTTCACTGGGACGTGCCACGACGGAGACCGTGAGACCGAGCGCAGCCAGCAGCGCGATGAGTCCGGCCCAGCCTCCGGACATCAGCACGACCCCGATGAGGACGCTCGCTGCGGCGAACGGGGTCAACAGCCGTAGGACCTTGTGCGAGATGAACTGCCACCAGATCCGGTTTTTCCAGGGAATCAAGATGGTGGGCATCCAGGCAATCAACTGATAGTTACCCGTGAGCGTGCGAATCTTGCGGTCTAGCTCGGTGGCATCGGAGGGTGACGGGACGTCGATCGTCACAGCGAGCGAATCAAAGACGACGCGGAAGCCCGCGCGTACCACCTGGAACGGGACCCAGACGTCATCGAGCAGTAATCCGTGCGGCAGCGGGCTCCACAACTCGCGTCTCAATGCGTAGAGCGCCCCGCTTACGCCGACGCTGCTGTCCCAGGCGGCCTCGCGAGAGCGCAGCCACCGCTCGAATCGCCAGTAACGCTCGTACAGTCCCTCAGACCCTGATGCCGATGAGATCGCCAGCGCGCCGGAAACGGCGCCGACGTCTGGCGAAGCGAGGTTGGCGACCAGCCGTTCCACGGCTCCCGCGGCTACTTCCTGTCGGACGTCCGTGAATACGAGGACGTCGCCGGCGGCGATCGCGACCGCATGATTCAGCGCGGCCGCCTTACCGCGTCGGTCGGGCAACACCGACACTTTGATCCGCTCGTCCCGCAGCGCGACCAGCTCACCCACCTCGGATGAGACCTCCGCGTCCGGGCCATCCAGCACCACGACGATTTCGCACGGCAGCCGTATGGTGCGGAGCAGACTCTTGACCTTGTGCGCGACACCCTTGCGCCTCGCCCGAGCCGCGATGACCACGGAGATGAGACGGGGCGGGACGCTCAGACCGGGGCGCGGCGGGCGTTCCGGAAGCCAACTCATGATCCAGGGATACCCGACGTACGTATAGACCAGGTGGGCAAGCCCCAGCCCGACGAGGGCGGCGCCGACCACGAACCCGAGCGTCACGTCACCCACTTGACGGGGCTCACGGCCGAGGTCCAACCGCAACGGACGTACCCGGGCCAATTCAGCTGGCACATCGGCCCGACTGCCGCTAATCATCAGTCTGACAACGAGTTCCACCTCGCCTTCGGGTTCGGGATTCGGCGTGGTCGAGACCAATTTGCGTGTCCGCTCTGTCAGTATACGGCAACAAAACAGGTAGGCTGCGTGGGCCACTGCTTACACATGTCATTACCAGCAGGCATCAAGGCCGCTGCCCGGCAAACGCCGGTCACCTCTCTTTGGGCACGCAGCTTGCTGCCGTCGTCGCACATACCCTACGGCGGGCATTGGTCCATGGGACTGAAAGCGATCAAGCGAGCAGTTTTGAGAAGCTCCAAGAGCATAGGTCTATTCTCGGCGGTGGGGCGCAGCCGTTGGAGGTCCCGTCGCCTGCTCATTCTATGCTACCATGGAATCTCCCAGTACGATGAGCACCTCTGGAACCCAGCCCTCTATATGTCTCAGGAAGCGCTTAGGCATCGGATGGAGCTGATCGTGAGGAACAACTGTTCAGTGTTGTCCCTGCGAGAAGCGTTGTTGAGGTTGGGAAGGAATGATCTGCCGCCCAGGTCCATCGCCATCACGTTTGACGACGGCGGCTACGATTTCTTCGCCCAGGCCTATCCGGTTATTCGCCAGTTCCAATTCCCGGTGACGGTCTATCAAACGTCCTACTACAGCTCGTTCAATCGGCCAGTATTCGACGTTGCCTGCTCCTACGTTCTCTGGAAGGGGGCCGGCAAGAACCTTGAGGGAGCGGCATTCACTGGAACGCCGGGGTTGCTTAATCTGAGCAGCGAGCAAACTCGCGCTTCCGTATGCAATCAGATTCGACAGACCGCTGACCGTAACGGAATGTCGGCCCAGGACAAGGACGATCTCTTAGAGAGATTGGCTGCGTCTTTGGACGTAAACTCGGGGCTCATACGTGCGAAGCGGCTCTTACATTTGATGAATCCGGGAGAATTGAATGCCTTGGTCCACGACGGCGTCGATCTACAACTGCATACCCACCGACACCGCATGCCCAACGACCGCGCT
>QIAN01000277.1 GCA_003225005.1 Acidobacteriota bacterium
CCGGTCCGCGCCACCGCCCTACCCGGCAACATAAAGAAATGGCTGCAGTCTCGAAAAAGCGATCCGTCATGAAATCGTTTTGACGGGTACAAGCGGGAAGCCGACCTCGATAGTGTACGGGGGAAGGCCGCTGACGTGGAGGAAGAAACAGGCACGTGCACTCCGCGGAACCGCAAAAACTATGAGCCCTCCGGTCGACAGGGACTCGATTTGTGGAACTCGGCCAGGGCTGCCGTGGCACCCCTACCCAGCGTCGGCGACCGGTGTACTAGCGACGCGATGATGGAGGGCTAGATATGACGGCCACCGAGGTATTGGACGCCGTCGAAAGAGCTGGTGGGTCGCTGGCGCTGAATGGGGCGCAGATCAAGTACACGATGCCCAAAGAGGCAGCGTGGCTGCTCCACGAACTCAAGCAGAATCGGAAAGACCTGATCGAACTATTGCGAGAAAACGGGACTCCTCCACCGATGCCACCTGGCGTTCGGCTGCTGAAATGGGAACCGAAAACCCCTCCAGTTGCGGTCGTCCGCATGGGGATCGTTAGCAACGTGGACAAGTTCATCGGCGCGACTGTTCGGCAGCTGCGAGCAAGGCTAGAAGGTAAGGATTTTCTTGCGGGGAACTGGTCGCGGCGCGAACTAGTTGATCGTTTGGAGCAAGTTGGAGTGGTGGTGAGCGTCGAAAACGCGCAGTCCAGCAGTGTAGAAAAATGAAGCTTCTTACGACCAATGCGGTTGCCGAGATACTCGCTGTTCCTGGGGGCACGCTTCGATATTGGCGCAAAGTCGGGCTCGGACCCGCTTGGGTGAAATTAGAAGGGTCCATCCGGTATGCGGAGGAGGACGTTTTGCGATACATTGAACGCAATCGCCGAACTCCTTCCGTGCGGGCATACATGGAGGAGAAGAGTGCTATATGGGCGAGGCAAGACTTGGCACTATGACTTCACCGTTGCAGGTCGTCGCCAGCGTGGGACGACTCGTCAAACCTCGGAGTCCAGGGCCAGAAAGGTTGAATCAAAGCTGATCGAGGAAGCAGAGCGAAGGGGACCGTCGGCGGTGCTGCGGCGAGCGCCTTTACTCTGTGACTTCGCTCCCAGGTTTCTTGAGTGGGTTGATCATGCTCGACATCTGGCTCCGAAATCACGCCGTTACTACCGCGTGGGGTGGAATCAGATCCGCTCGACGCCGCTGATGGGAATGAATCTGGACCGCATCACCACGGAAGAGCTGGATTCCTTAGCATTGGCGGGTTCGTCGTCCTACATCAATCAGGCACTTCGTACACTGCGGAGGCTGCTCGGCAAAGCGGTGGAGTGGAAAGTGATTGCCGTTGCACCGGCTGTCACGCTGATGAAGGAATTAGGCCGTGAACCGACCATTGATCCGGAAACTGAGGCGAAGTTGCTCGCTATCGCAAAACAACCAATGAAGGATGTCCTTGTTGTAATTCAGGACACAGGGATGCGCCCGGAGGAAGTCTTTCGCATTCGCATTGAGCATATCAACTGGAGTCAGCGTTTGATATTCAATCCGAAAAACCAAAGCAGCACGTCGGCATGTACCGATCAGCGAACGAATGCTCGACCTGTTAATGATTCGCTGTTCGAACAAACCGGAGGGCTGGCTGTCCCCTTCACGCAGGGCTGAATGCGGGCATCTCACCACTGTTGCAAAACAGTTCCGACATGCTCGCACCAAAGCCGGACTGCCCGAATCCCTGGTGCTGTATTGCGCACGTCACACCTTTGGCACGGCGGCGTATGCAGCGACCGGAAATCTCGCGATGGAGATGAATGTCATGGGCCACGCCGATGTCCGTACTGCAATACGGTACCAGCATCGGGTGTTGGATTCTGTGCGCGAAGCCATCGATCAGAGAAATCTACGTCACGAACCACGTCACAACGAGCTGAGGGTACAGTTGAAGACGGCGGTAAGTGATTGAAAGAATGGAGCCGACGAGCGGACTTGAACCGCTGACCTGCCGATTACGAATCGGCTGCTCTACCAACTGAGCTACGTCGGCTTCTGTTTTGCTTTCTTCAGTTTACCAAATTGCTTGTCGGCTGCCGCTGTACAACTGCTGTACAAGCGACCTGCGACTCAAGCCGTTTCATGGCGGCAGTGACGACTTGCGGCACAGTCTTGATGTAGCTCCGCTGAGTCGTTCTGATGTCCTCGTGCCTGAGTATCGCTTGAATCACAATATCAGGAACACCGAGTTCATGAAGGTTCGTGGCTAGACCGCGACGACAAGCGTGCCAGTGCCCTTCCACTTCAGCCCATTTGCCTTGAAAATGGGCTTAATCACGCGGTCAGCGAGGTTGTCCAAATCCAACGCCCCGCCAATCGTGTTCGGGAACATCCAGCCGGAAGCGTTTTCTGGCTTGATGGCGTCGAGGACGACTCGAAGGGGCTGGATGATCTCCTTCAAGTGAGTCCTCCAGACGGAACGTCGGATGTTAAGTCCTACTACCGCCCTAATGACACCCTGAGTGATTTCGGGAGTGTACGGGCCATCTTCGGTAGAGATGACGCTGAGTTCCGTGCCAGATAGCATCCCGCGAAGATTACGAAGGGGTCGTTTCAGACACGAACCATTCTCAGAGCCGGACAACAAGCGTTTGTAGACTTGTCAAGCATCGAGACAGCCATTGCACTGTGTCGTTGCCAAACGGTGACGAGGCGTACCATTGGGCATGCACCGAATGAATCCAAAATACCTTGACGCTGACCCTGCTTGTCTCTCGGTTGCTAGCCATATTCTCCTGAGGGAAGAAGACGAAGAAGAAGAGAGCGAAGAGGAACATGACGGCGGCGGCGAAGATGACGATGGCGACGACGGCTACTCGGAGTAGCGACATCGGTCAGTTAATGGCGAGGGGACGAGAACGACCTGCAATGCTCTCACAACTGGATCAGTGGAAATCCGCATCGAAACCCAAGAGCGGCAACCAAGAACAGCAACCCAAGCGTTATTGGATCGTGGTGGACATGAGCAGACCATGTCGATGGCAAGTCGTGGTGGTGACAACCACAATGCTTGCAGGCATGGCAATGGCGAGCGACAATGCGGCCAAGGCTCTGCCCGAAACCAGCATTCAGGAGCAATCGCAAGCGCCGCCTCAAGCGCAGAGCCCGAGTGAAGAGTCAGCCTCACAAGAAGAGACCTCACGGGAACAAAAGCCGATTTTCGATAGGCGGGATCGCATTTTTTACCCCGGAGCGGCCAAAGCCTCTCTTACGAAAATTATTCCTGAACATTGTGCTCGATCAGAAAGACATCTTCACCAGCCCCTTCCATGCAAGTCGCCACAATGCTTTGGACTGGCTTGTACCTCTAGGTGTGACGGGAGCATTGATTGCCAGCGATACTCACATCGCGAATGCTTTTGAAAACAGCCGTGGTCAGGTGCGCTGGGGTGGCCGGATTTCCGACATCGGTGCGTCGTACACGTTGATTCCTATCGTCGCGGGTTCGTATGTATATGGAGCATGGCGGGACAATCCGAAAGCGCGAGAAATTGGTGTCCTCGGAACGGAGTCGCTGCTGGACACGCTGATAGTAGCGGGAGTGTTGAAAGAGGTCTTTCGGCGTAATCGTCCTGACGAGAAAAATCCCGGAGACTTTTGGGGCGGAGGAACTTCATTCCCGTCCGGTCACGCCCTTCAAGTATGGTCAATCGCCTCGTTGCTGGATCACGAGTACAAGCGCAAGAAAATCGTTGGCATAACTGCGTACAGTCTGGCCGGAATAGTGAGCGCCGCGCGAATCGCGGCCCAGAAACACTTCGCCTCCGATGTCGTCGCAGGCGGCACGATGGGCTGGTTCATCGGGCGCTATGTCTATGACACACACATGAGCCATCTCGCCCACAAACATGCTTCCTTAATACCGATGATCGTTCCTCAAGTAGGACTGCTAGAGCGGCGCTATGCCTTGGCTCTGTATTTGCAACCGACTAATGGAAGGCGATAAGGAGACTACATGCACTTAAAACGAGAATCGTGCCAAGCTGGTGTCAAACCCGTGTGCGATAACCGCCCGTTATGGTAACCGTAAGAATGCCCCAACCCACCGCCGATGATCCGGTGAAAGTTGATTCTAAGCATTACAAGATCGAGTTTGAGAATGACCGTGTCCGCGTGGTTCGCATCAAGTACGGACCCGGTGAAAAATCCGTGATGCACAGCCACCCGGAATCGGTCGCGTGTTCCTGACGGATGCCCACGCCAAGTTCACCAGTTCACCTACCCGGACGGACGGAGTGAAAACATCAACGCGAACGCCGGGACGGTTCAGCACATGGATGCCTTTACCCACCTGCCTGAAAACACCAGCAAAACGCCATTCGAGGTCATCCAAGTCGAGTTGAAACGGTAAGTTCGGGCAGTTCCATGACCTACTAGTAAGCCGTCCCGGTGATTTCGTTAATACGAATCCGCTTCTGCGGATCGGTATAAGTCCAGCGAAAAGGTTTTGCTGATTTGGCATAAGCCTCGATGTACTTGCGTAGCTTTCGTGCCAGATCAGCAACCGAAGTGAAGACCCCGCGGCTGATCACGTCGCGCTGGATCTTAGCGAACCACAACTCCACCTGGTTCAACCAAGAGGAGTAGGTGGGAGTGAAGTGAAAACGCACTTTGGGATGTTGCGCCAAGAATTCCTCCACCGCTTTGGTCTTGTGGGCGGAAAGATTGTCCAGCACGATGTGGATTTCCTTCGCCCACCGAGTCTTGCTGAGCAACTGGGTCAGAAAGGCGATGAACTCGACGCTGGTGTGCCGTCTGGCCGTCTTGCCCTCCACCTTGCCGGTCTTCACATCCAGAGCCGCATATAGCGAAAGCGTGCCGTGGCGGTAGTATTCAAAGCCATGCCGTTCCGCTCGCCCCGGCGACAATGGCAACACCGGGTCGAGCCGATCCAGAGCCTGAATTGCCGTCTTTTCATCGAGGCAAAATACAGCTGCATGCTGCGGCGGATGCAAGTATAGACCGATGATGTCAGCCGCTTTGGTTTCAAAATCCGGATCGTTGCTGGCCATATACCGTTCCAGTCGGTGCGGTTTCAGTTGCGCTTGGGCCAGAATCCTCTGCACCGTGGACTTGCTGAGCTCCAACTCGCTCGCCAGTTTCCGGCAGGACCAGTGCGTGCTGCCGTCCCCTGGCTTTTGCTGCACTCGCCGGATCACGCGTGCTTGCACCTTCGGCGTCGCGGCACGCGGCTTGCTGCCCAGATGACGGCCTTCCAAGCCCGCCAATCCGTCTCGTTCGAACCGCATCTTCCAGCGGGCGATGGTGGGCAAACTGGTTTTTAGACTTCTGGCAATCTCGCGATACGTAGTGCCATCGGCCAAAGCCAGGATGAGTCGGGCGCGAAACACATCTCCGGCAGGCAGGGTTCGTGAATGCGCCCAGCGTTGTAAGTCTTCTCTCTGTTCGGGAATCAGTTTGAGCAAGTTTCGATTATCCGTCATGCCAGATAGACGGTCGAAACATGATTACGTTATCACTGGGACACTATACTAGATGAGAGCGGGCTTGCCCCCGCTCTCTTTTTCAGGTGCCGCATGCGACGGAAATCCGGTAAGACGATCTCCATGCCCCTCTGGTTCGCTTTGGAGGACGAGAAACTTTACCTGCTTCCGGTAGGCGGTTCAGAAACGCAGTGGTACCAGAATGTGCTCCAAAACCTTCTGTTCGAATTGATGCGCGAGGCGTGGAAGCGGAACTCCGGGCAGAGCCAATCACCGAATCCAAGATGGTGAAATCTGTAATCGAGAAGTTCTGCGAGAAGTACGGCGCAGGAGATGTGAAGAAGTACTATTCGAAATTCGATGTGGCGGTTGTGCTTCAACTGGTGCAATAGAATTACAAACTGAAGGGTGAATGCGATTCAGATTTCCTGAAGATGAGCCAAGCCAGCAGACCGAAACACACCAGCACACCGCCAATACCCGCTGAAAGTGCCAGTGTGTGCGCCGACCACATGCTTGTCACGAACCGTCTGCCGAACACAGATGCGAGGTAGGCCAGTAGGGCAAAGCGGCAGACCCGTCCCGTGGCGAAAGACAGCACAAATGGAATGAAGGGATAGCGTGTTACGCCAGCACCAACTACAAAAGCGGAAGTCGGAAATGGCGGGGGAAGGAGTGCCGCCAGCGACAGAGAAAGGCTTCCGAAACGATGTAAGAATCCCGCCACTCTGTCGAATACCGCTCCCTTAATACGTCGATGGAGGATTCCAAGGCGCGACAAGCGGTAAGCGACTGAAGCCCCGCAAACGGAACCTGCCGCGCTGCACATAGCGTAATAGGGCCATAGCTCTGGGTGCCGGGCTGCCAAGATTATCGTGAGCGCGTCAACCGCCCCGAAAGTAGGCAGCACCGAGCTATCGAGGGCTGCAAGAATCAACACGCCAACCCCACCCAAGTGTCGCAGCATTGAGATAAGAGATGTCACTGGTTCGTATGATACGGCTTGATCAGCCTTCCTTCTGCCGCGCTGCCGCTCGAACAACTCTTCCGCCCATCCATGGGATAGCTGAGCGTTGCCAAGCAGCACAAGGCGTACCATATACTCGAAGCCCGAGAGCATTTTATGGAACGGATTCAAGCGCGATTCGTGGGTGTTGAACTCTACTTCAAAAATTTGGAGAGGGCAAAGAAGTTCTATCTCGAAACGATGGGCCTTGAAGTTTCCGATGAACGAGTTGGGCACCATGCCAAGTTTGATACTGGTGCAGGCTTCGTTTGTCTTGAGCGGAAAGGGGCTGAGTCTTACCCCTCGAAAGACAAGGCGGTTCTCTTCTTTGAGGTGCCTGATCTAAGGTCAGCGATAGCGGCCATCGGGAAGGATCGGCTAGTTCAGTCCGAAGGTACATGGGCTGTCCTGCATGATCCCGAAGGTCACAACATCCTACTTCTCGAGAGATCGAACTGAACGTGGCGGGCTGCTGGTCGCGAATCTCTCAACAAAACCTCTATCGTTTGACCTCCTCCCAGAGTCAGCCTAAGATTCCCGGCAGTGTCGACTTCGTCCCAACCTGTGGGCAGACGATTTCCCATTACCGCATCGTCCGTAAAATCGGCGGCGGGGGTATGGGCGTGGTGTACGAAGCGGAAGACCTCAAGCTCGGTCGCCATGTAGCCCTGAAGTTCCTTCCCGACGAACTCGCTAACGATCCACAGGCGCTAGAGCGGTTCCGCCGCGAGGCTAGGTCGGCATCTGCTTTAAATCATCCGAACATTTGCACGATTTACGAAATTGATGAGGTCGAACGTCGGGCGTTCATTGCGATGGAACTGCTGGAGGGGCAGACGCTTCGGCACGCGATAAATGGCAAGGCACTGGAGGTCGAAATGGTGCTTGATCTGGGCATCCAGATCGCCGATGCACTGGATGCGGCGCACTCCAAGGGCATTATCCATCGGGATATCAAACCCGCGAACATCTTCGTGACCAATAGAGGTCAAGCGAGAATTCTCGATTTCGGGCTGGCGAAAGTGTCGCTGAAGTCGGAAACCGTTGGTATTGGAGATCCGACCATCGAGTCCGAGGAACATCTGACAAGTCCCGGCTCGACACTGGGCACCGTGGCGTATATGTCGCCTGGGCAGCTAAGGGGAAAGGAACTCGATGCTCGCACCGATCTGTTCTCGTTTGGTGCGGTGCTCTACGAGATGTGCACGGGCACCCTGCCATTCCGAGGTGACACTTCGGCGCTGATCTTCAACGCGATTCGGGAACGGTCACCTGTAACACCTGTGCGATTGAATCCTGATGTGCCACCCGAATTGGAGCGGATCATCAACAAGTGTTTGGAGAAAGACCGCGATACTCGCTGTCAGTCGGCCGCCGAGTTGAGAGCCGATCTGAAGCGCCTCAAACGTCAAACAGAAAGTGGTCAAAGAGGGAGTTTCCCCGATGAACTTACCCGGTCGCGACGAACACCCTACGTTGCATTGGCAGTGAGCATTTTGAGTATTGCCGTTGTTGTAGCAGCGGTAATCGGGTTCAGAGTTCATTCCGGTCAGCGGCCAACTACCATCGACTCCATTGCTGTCCTTCCGTTTGCAAATGCAAGTGGCGATCCCAACCTCGATTACCTTAGTGATGGAATCGCTAGCACAATCCGGTACAGCTTATCGGAGTTGCCGAAGACAAAGGTCATCTCTAATGGCTCCGTCCTTCGCTATAAGGGACAGCAGATTCAGCCCGAAAAGATGGGACGAGAATTGAATGGTCGTGCACTCGTAACGGGTAGGTTTGCTGAACACGGTCAGGATGTCTCGGCAAATGTAGAGTTGATCGATACGCAAGACGGAAGCTTGCTGTGGGGCCAGCACTACAGCGGGAACGCGTCAGACATTCAGCGCATTCAGAATGCTGCCTCAGCAGCTATTGCCGCCAAACTGAATGGCGCTTCCGAAGCGCAACGGACTTCATCAAGACAGTACACCGTCAATGCGGAAGCGAACGAATGCTATCTCAAAGGCAGTTACTACGCTGCGAAGTTTACAAAGCGTGACATGAATAACGCGGTTGAACAGTTCCAGCGTGCCGTGGAACTAGATTCGACCTATGCGCCTGCCTTCGCCGAACTGGGCTATGCGTATGTCATGCTCTCTCAACCACTCGGAGGGCTAATGCCCAAGGACGGTGAGCCGAAGCAGCAGCACTCAAGGCCCTTGAAATTGATAGCGGTCTAGCCAGAGCGCACGCTGTCCTTGGCTTAGTGGAGACTATCTACGATTGGAATTGGGGTGCCGCCGAGAAGGATTTCAAACGGGCTATTGAGCAAAACCCGAACGAGGCTATGGCACACTGGGGTTATGCATTTCTTTTGACAGCGTTGCGCCGACATAACGAGGCAATTACCGAAGCCAGACGTGCGGTTGAAGTGGCGCCCCTCGACTTGACTGTGCGTATCGAGCAATTCGAGATGGCTCGTCAGTACGCCAATGCAATCAGCGAATGTAAACGAATCCTTGAGATCGATCCGCAGTTTGCTCGTGCGTACTCCGACCTCACAACCTTGTACGAGGAAAGCAGGAGATACTCAGAGGCATTCGCCAGTTACGAGAAATACTTGGAACTTTCTGGTGCCGCGCCTGACAAGATTAAGAGGGTGCGTGGCGCGTACGATCAGGGCGGGATGAGAGCCGTACACCGAGCGACTCTCAACGATGATCTAAGAATGGCTTCATTAGCCGGTGAATATGCAGTCCTCGGTGACGTTGACAGTGCATTTGAATACCTCGAACGAGCCTACGCTGAGAGAGACGGGGATTTAACTTGGCTTCAAGCTGATCCCGCCTTCGACAGCCTGCGTTCCGACCCTCGCTACGCCGACCTGCTGCGCAGGATGGGGCTGCCGCAGTGAGCGGCGTCACCTGTTGGTTGAAGTACCCCAGATTGAAAACCTTGAATTCAACAGATGCTAGGTTATCGAACGAGCAAGAAACGCGAGGTATCATTTGCGCGTTGGGAGGTTTCCTATGCAAAGCTCTACACCATCCGGGGCTCAGGAAATTCTGATGGGACGCTTCATCGCAACTTTGGGCACCCACAACGAAGACGGCTCCATCCACCTAACTGCGGTTTGGTACCTGTTCGACGACGGCTGTTTGTATGTGGCGACTTCGTCGCGGACTCGCAAGGCTCGCAATCTAGCGGCCCGACCGAAAGCTTCCCTGATGGTGGACATCAGAAAACCCGGATCGGAGCGGGGTTTGGTGGCGATATGCGCCACAGGCGTTATCGCGGGCGACGGCTCCAAAGAAATCAACGCCCGCATCCATCGTCGCTATATGAGCGAGTCTGCATTGGTCGACCCCCGTGTCGGTGGCACGATGGCGACAATGGACGACATCACCCTGAGGCTGACCCCCGCATGCTGGTATGCGTGGGACATGCGTGCACTCGACGACGCCGTCTTCGGAGGAGCTATGAAAACGCCCGGTTATCTGCTCCCGCTTGATTAAGGACGCTGCCCCACGTGACGGGAACAGCGAAGATTCCCAAGCCTTAGAGTTCGAAGTGATCAGAAGGGATATCGGGCTGACCAGCACGGACGCTAATTTTCAACAGAAGCTCTGTCGTTTGACCTCGCCCTCGCCCCCACCTAACATTGCTTGCCAGTGGCCACCCCATCCCAACCAGTGGGGCAGACAGTGTCCCATTACCGCATCCTGCTGAAGATAGGCGGCGGTGGCATGGGCGTGGTGTATGAGGCGGAAGATCTGAAGCTCGGTCGCCACGTCGCCCTGAAATTTCTTCCCGACGAACTTGCGAACGATCCGCAAGCCCTCAGCCGCTTTCAGCGGGACGCCAAGGCAGCATCTTCGCTTAATCACCCGAACATCTGCACCATCTACGAAGTCGATGAGGTCGATGGACGAACCTTCATCGCCATGGAACTGCTGGAGGGGCAGACACTCAGGCATCGCATTGCTGGCATGCCGCTGGAGATCGAAACGGTGCTCGATCTGAGTATCCAGATCGCCGATGCTCTCGACGCCGCACACTCGAAGGGTATCGTCCATCGGGACATCAAGCCCGCGAACATCTTCGTTACGAATCGAGGTCAGGCGAAGATTCTCGACTTTGGGCTCGCCAAGGTCGCACTCAAGCCGGAGAGCGTTGCCATGAGCGCCCCGACCATCGAATCCGAGGAACATCTGACAAGTCCCGGCTCGACACTGGGCACCGTGGCGTATATGTCGCCTGAGCAGGTAAGGGGAAAGGAACTCGATGCTCGCAGCGATCTGTTCTCGTTTGGTGCGGTGCTCTACGAGATGTGCACGGGCACCCTGCCATTCCGAGGTGACACTTCAGGTCTTATCTTCAAAGCCATTCTGGACGGCAGACCAACGTCGGCAATACGTCTGAATCCTGACCTGCCATCAGAATTGGAACGCATCATCAACAAAGCCTTGGAAAAGGATCGAGATGTTCGCTACCAACACGCTGCCGACCTTCGGGCTGATCTCAAGCGGCTGAAACGTCATGCCGAGTCCGGGAACACCGCAACGATCAGCCGGCGCACGCTTAATTTCTGCGCCGAGCCCGTCGTGGCGTGCGAATGCGATGATTGCCGTGGCTGTTCTTGCAACCATGGCTGTGCTGGTATGGCTCACGACCACATATCTGCTTTCGCGTGAGCCAGAGAAGATCGACTCAATCGCTGTGCTGCCGTTAATCACCACCAACACCGACCAGAACGTGCAAGTCATCAGCGATGGGATTACCGACAGTCTTATCGACAGCCTCTCGAAACTCCCAAATCTCAGAGTGATGTCACGGAGTTCGGTGTTTCACTACAAGGGCCGGGAGATTGACTCTCAGGCTGTGGGTCGGGAACTTAAGGTAAAGGCTGTGCTTACAGGCCGACTGGTACAAGAACGAGACACTCTTGTCTTGAACACCGAACTCGTTAACGTCGCTGACGACCGCCACCTTTGGGGCGAGGAGTATGAGCGCAAGGTTTCGGACGTATTGTCACTTCAGCAAGAATTAGCGCGAACTATATCTGCAAAGCTGATCCCGACCTTGTCGGGCGGTGCAAAGGAAAAAATCGCAAAACAGAGAACCACAAATTCGGAGGCGTACCAGTTTTACGTTCGGGGCAGAACGTATCAGGACGCGCTCGGCGGAGAGAGCTTGAAGAGGGCGGTGGAGTCTTTCCAGTTGGCGGTGTCAAAGGATCCCGGCTATGCCTCCGCCTATGCGGGAATGGCTGACGCCTATGGATTGCTCGCATTCTTTGACTACCTGCCGACAAATGAGACTCTGCGAAAAGCGGAAGAGGCAGCGAACAAGGCGATTCGGCTGGACGATACGAATGCGGAAGCACATGCCTCATTGGGACTTGTGTCCCTATTCGATTGGAAGTGGCAAGTCGCTGAACGGGAACTCCGCCGCGCCATCGAGTTAAACCCGAATCTTGCCATCGCGCACGGATACTACGGAATGTATTTATCGTCGCAAGGAAGATTGGACGAGGGTCTTGCTGAGGACAAACTCGAATTGGGCCTCGATCCCATTTCACAAATCGCAAATGCTAATTTGTGCGGAATGTATTACTCCGCACGCGAGTACGATCAATCCATACAGCAATGTCTTAAGGAACTGCAAATGTATCCTGATGACCCCATATCCCACTACAACCTAGCTTCGGATTATGAACAGAAGAAGCTGTATGAGCAGGCATTGGAGCAGTACCAGCAAGGTGTAACCCTTCAAGGGGAGGCCGGGTCAGCCGCTGCCTCGGGACGGGCCTATGCTGCCAAGGGCTGGAAGGGGGTCCTCGAAAAGGACATTGAAGTTTGTAGACAGCGCGGCACAAACGATTACGATCCATTTGAGGTCGCAGTTGATTACGCAAGGCTGGGCGAAAAAGATACGGCATTCTTCTGGCTGGAAAAGGCCTATGACGGGCACCGTATTCCATTCTTTATCAAGACACAACCTCAACTTGACAAAATCCGCTCCGATGCGCGTTACGCTGACCTGCTGCGAAGGATGGGACTGCCCCAGTAAGCGTCTCAGAACGAGTGTTCAGAAGGTATAGATGCAGGCTAGCGGCCCGTCCCCAAAAACAGGGGGCGAAAGGCCGCATAAAAGGGGCTCAAAATTCGACCCCTTTCGAACCACCACAGCTAAGAGCCCCCATATTCGACTTCCCTCTGTAGCTCCAGTATCCTTTTTCCGAATACCGGAGGCTAGAATGAGCCCTTTTCGTGTTGCTGCCCTCCTTATCATGGCATCGCTCTTCCGCAGTCGGGAAATCTGCAACGCCACAGAACTCAGCAACCAAGCAAGCCGCCCAACCGGATGACATTCCCAAGTCCATCGCGGAAAGCGTCAGCGGCACGCTCCAGTTCGCGGAAGGGAACTCTCTCGGCCTAGCTGAAGCCATGCCTGAAGACAAGTATCCCTCAGTCGGCAAGTTCGACCGCGTCCGCAGTTTCGAGGAACAAGTGAAGCACGTCGCCTGCGCTCAGTTCGCCTTCTTCAACGAATTTGAGGGCAAGAAACGGCCCGAGGACTGCGAAAAGGGCGGGCACGATCCAGCGAAAACCAAAGCCGAGTTGATCAACTATCTCAACGACTCCTTCGACTACTCCAATCGTGTCCTCGCTACGCTTACGCCGTGTTGCGGCGGAAGCCAAAGGAAAAGAGGCGTTGCAGACGAGATGGAAGGATGCTAACGATTGGAGATCTTGAGTTCCGGCTATGGCAATTCAAAAGGCTACTTGATGCGGTCGAGGATAACGTTCACGAGAAGTATCTGACACCGGGAGGACATTCGTAGCCCTGTGGCGAACAACACTCAGATCATCGGATTTTACAGTGGCACACTACCAGACCATCGCGGTCGTTACCTCCACCAGATTCAACTGTGGGCAGATGAGCAGTTGGAATCCGTTCACGACTACGTACAATGGCTTTTCCCGCTGCCCGAGCGAAGCGGCTTCAATCTCGCAGCGCCAGTTCTGACCCACGAGTCAATACAGGAATTCCGAAGCAGACCCGAGTTACAGCAAAAGTTGCGAAGCTCTTTCCTCTGCATGATGACCTTCTACGGGCTTGAGGTTCGTACAGGGGAGCACATCACGGTGACTCGCGCTCCGAATTTTGCGGCCAAGGCGACAGGCTGGCTTTCTCCGGGGAATCACAATCATCTGCGGATCACGAGAATCCTGAGGTGCTTGACCGTCCTTGGACTGGAAGCGGAGGCGAAAGCATTCTTCGGCTGTTTGTCCGAGATTTATGAGAGCGAACAGAACAAACCCGTACCCGCAATCAGCGACGACACAATGCTTTACTGGAGACAAGCGGTAGCGGACGGTGGCGGAAATACGCAGACAAGATGATCGCTCCCAGCGTTCTCCTACACCCACTCAGCGGGAGTTACACTACTTTCTCAAAACAGATTTCGGGGGCACGGCGGTTTCCAATTCGAATCGAGTCATTTGGAGCAGATCGAGCGGCTGAAGAAAGAGGCGATGGGGAAATAAATCCAGACACCTGAGGCACTTGCTTTCGTGCTCTTGCTGAAGCTGGCAATCTTTCAAACTGCGCAGGCTCAAGCACGTGCCATACGTTTGTCGTTATTGATCGCGAGCCAGATCAGGACAAGAGCCTCGATCCCTCCGGCCATCGCACCCGATGCCCCCTATGCGGTTGGACGCCGCGCAAGGACGACCATTGTCTTGTGACTGCGGCCACCTGTGGCATACATTCGACACGGGCGGGATTTGCCCGGCGTGCCTGCACCGCTGGACTTCAACCCAGTGCCTCAAGTGCGGCGGGTGGTCGCCGCATTCTGATTGGTATGCGGAGGAAGGGAGGCTTCCATCCAATGCTCCAGAGTTGAAATAGAATCTATTCCTCTGTTAAGAACCTGATGCCCGAGACTTCGACCACTGCCGCCGTTCCGCAGCGTCAGGAGCCAACCGCAACTGCTGACGACATACTCGCGATTTGCGCCATCAGCATCCTTGCGGCAATTTTGTCTAATGTCTTGCACGAGGGCGTCGGGCACGGGCTCACCGCTCTGTTGACCGGAGCAAAGTCGGGATTGCTCACGACCGTCGCTTGGGCTAGTGCGTTCGACTCCCGGCTGGTCGAGGCGGAACACTGGTTAATCTGGCGGCTGCTCTGGTGTTTTGGTTGGTTTTGCGTAGCGCCCAGAACACAGTGATGTCTATGCGGTACTTCCTGCTCATCACTTGTGCATTCAACTTGTTTTCAGGAACCGGGTATTTTTTCTTTTCAGGTGTGACCAACTTCGGAGATTGGGCGGCTGTGATTTCAGGACTGCATCCGCATTGGCTGTGGCGGATGCTGCTCGTGGTTGGAGGAGCGACGGCATACTACGCCGCTGTGCGCGTCGTGGGAATCGGGCTGGTGCGTTACGTGGGAGTGCCGCGAGACCAGCAGAGGCGAATGCGAAAGTTGACCATCCTGCCGTACTTCTCAGCCATTGGGTTGTTGAGCCTAGCAGGACTGCTGAATCCACTCGGAATACAACTACTGTGGCAATCGGCGCTGCCTGCAACCGCAGGTGGTCAGAGCGGGCTTCTGTGGTTGCAGTACTACATTCCGCGAGGAACCGTCCCGAACCGAAAGTCCGAGAATCTTGCGCGAAGCTACATCTGGATAGTTATCGCGGCGATTCTGACATCCGTCTATGTAGTCGTGCTGGGACGCGGAATCACGCTGCACCGCTAAGCTTCGGACCAGTTCTGGACTGTCGCGCTCAAGTCGCCTTCGGGTTCCGCACGCTAGCAAAGCCAAACTTGGAGGCACGTGGGCACTAGGGGATGGGAACTTTCGAATACCTACCGAGATTTAGCTCTCTCTTCCCGGTAGTCGGAGTACTGGAGACTCAAGTCGGCAACATACGCCATACCGCTGCCAAAGCCGAAACCAAGGGCTACGAGCGAGCATTTCGTCGTGCCGTCGATTCGCAGCCGAGAGGTCGCTTGGGCTCAGCGGTCTGGTGTCCGGCACCGCGAAGATGCGCTCAAGGCACTCGATCTCGGCAATAGTCTGCTCGGCGTCCATTCCCCCTCAATATCCGACATGAGGATGGCAATCGTCAAACGGAGCGGCACCTGCATGTCGTTCTGTGAAAGCGTCCCTCTGCTGGTACCGACTCTCGCGGAGAACCAGATGAGCGTCACAGCGTTCGTTTGTGGGACGCGCTTGAATTAACCATGTGCTCTGCAAGCCAGCCCTCCAGTTCCGGGCTGCCCCAGCGGAAACGAACATACCTCCCGAAACGGATATGAGGGATCGGGTCTGTAACCCGACTGCGAACGTGTTCGCGAATCCGACTCACCGGGAGAACCCAGCGCCGGGCCAGATCAACGGAGTCGATGATTTCGTAATGAATCCCCGTTTGAGTGCCGGATCGATCAACTTGCTCGCCCTCTTGCCGCTCACGCCTCACGGTCTTCCTTTCGTCCCATTTCGTTTGGAGTTGAAGAAATGCATTTGCCCTAGCGGTACGAAGCGCACCATTTGGACATGAGGAGATTACATGCAGAATGCTCCTACTCAGAACCTTCTGATCCCTCTTTACCCTCCGACATTCTCCTGAGGGAAGAGCCGGAAGACGAAGAAGAGGACGAGGAGAAAGGCAACGAAGAGGAAGATGACGACGATGGGGACGAAGGCTACTCAGAGTGAGCGCGTCCTTGATTCAGTGGGGAACGATGAAGCGAGAACATTTCGTCAAGGTAGTCGAAGAAACTCTCGACACGCTGCCAGAGGAATTTCGCAGTCGCATTCAGAATGTTGCTGTTCTGGTAG
>QIAN01000278.1 GCA_003225005.1 Acidobacteriota bacterium
GGTTCACCGCGTCTTTGACGACACCCACAATCTGGAAAGCGTTATCCGTGATATTGGAGGGAGCGGTGGAGAGACGCGGAATACTGGCAACTCGGCCCAGCGGGTCGCTATTTGGAAGATACCTACGAACGAAACTCTGATTAGCAATGGCCAAGCGGCTACGAGAGGCAACTTCGTTGTCGGTGAAGAGACGTCCCTCGACGAGGGCAATGCCGAACACTTTGGTGTAGTCGCGGCTTACTTGATGGATGACGACCGGACGAGTGTCCGTCTGAGTGGCGCCGGAAATTTCAACGGAGGTCTCCATGCCTCCGAAGAAAGGGTGCATTCCGGCATTGATCCCCGTCGCGTCAACGCCTGGCAAGTGCTCGACCCGCCGAAGCAACTCCTCGAAAAAAGCAGTACGGTGCGCGGCATCGGGATAACGCTGAGTTGAGAGGGGCACTCGCAAGGTGAGAAGGCGGTCGGCGCGAATACCGAGATTTACATTTTGGATGGCGAGCACGGTGCGAATCATCAGAGTCGCCCCGACGAGCAGTACGAGCGAAAGGGCGACTTCGGCCACGACCATGGCGTTACTTAGGAATACCTGGCGAATTCCGGCGCCGACACCCGGGCCGCTCTCCTTGAGAGCGGCGACAAGTTGTCCGCGGCTGACATGCAGCGCGGGCGCCAGACCGAACAAGAGTCCGGTGAGGAAGGAGATACCGAGGCTAAACAGGAGGACCGGCCGGTCGATGACGATTTGGGACTCGTCCGGAATTGAGGCCGGAGGCACTACGGCAATGATGGCGCGCAAGACGCCGAAAGCCATGACCGCGCCGAGAGCGCCTGCGAGGGTTGAAAGCAACAGGCTTTCGGTCAGCAACTGACGGACGAGTCGCGCGCGCGTGGCTCCGAGCGAAGCCCGCAACGCGATTTCGCGTTGGCGAGAGATTGCGCGAGAGAGCAGGAGGTTCGAGACGTTGGCGCAGGCGATGAGCAACAGCAGGCCGACGGCGCCGAAAAGAATCCATAAAACTTCGCGGATGCCGCTCGGAAAAGTTTCCTTAAAGGAAAGTAGACCAACACGCCATTTTTCGGGAAATGCCGCAGGTTCGCGCTGTTTAAGGTCGGCAATGATGGGAAGTAGGTCAGGTTCGGATTTTGCGGGCGTGACTCCTGGCTTGAGGCGACCGAGCAAATGCACGTAACGTACGCCTTCCGGGAGTTGTCCGCGGTGGAAGATTGTGGGCAGATAGACATCGGCACCACGGAACATGAAGCGCGGCGGCATCACCCCGATAATTATTCGAGTGGTTTCGTTGAGAAGCATCTGCCTCCCGACCACGGTGGGATCGGCGCCGAACTGGCGATTCCAGAACTTGTAGCCCAAAACCGCGACGGCTGGAGCACCTGGCACGCCATCCGCTGGCGTAGGAGCGCGGCCGATGAGGGGGGGCACGCCCATCACGTCAAAGGCGTTCATGGTGCAGACATTGCCGCGGAGGCGCTGTGGCTCGCCTTGACTGCTCCACAGGACGTCACTGATGGCGCTAGCAATGACACTTTCAAAAATGGTATTGCGCTCGGCGATTTCCAGGAATTGATCGACGGTATAACCGACGCGGTATCCGGACTGGTCGGGGGACCAGATTTTCACGCTCATAAGACTGTCCACGTCTCGGTAAGGAAAGGGATTCAGGACCACGCCGTAGATAACGCTGTACATGGCCGTCGCCGCCATGATGCCGAGTGCCAGCGAGAGTATGGCAATCGCGCTGAAGCCAGGAGATTTGCGGAGTATGCGCACGCCATAACGAAAGTCTTGGAAGAAACTTTGTATGATCGGTTCACTCATTTCGGATGCGCCAGTTCTTATGTGGAGCATGCGACCATTTTACTGCGGTCTGCCCAAGCTGTGAGTGCCCGATTTGGCCGGCGATTACGCCGAGGTCGTCGCGGGTTTGTTTCGTGGATATCCCACGCTTCGAGCGTCCCAGCAGTCCGAGCCAGCTTTGAGAATCGTCGGCAAGACAATCCGGCTCACGGAAGAGACTGCTCTGCAAGTTCACAGGTGCCCAGAACTGCGATGGAATCGGGTCACTCCCTTGGAAGCCTGGAGGGGCGACGCCAATCACCGTGAAAGGGATGCGATTCAGAAT
>QIAN01000279.1 GCA_003225005.1 Acidobacteriota bacterium
ACTGCGCCTCCCTCGTTGTCCCATCGCGACAGAGCCGCAGCGCCCGATCTCGCATTGTGACGCGCGTCCTCCGTCAGAGCCTTGTTGCGACCGGCAACATCCTTGCGCTTATGCAGAAATCGGGCGATCTGCCCGCGGAGCGCAGCTGTCTCCAATAACGTTCCGACCGATCCGGCGGTGTCGAAGATCTCCCGTTGCAGCGTCTTCGGTAAGGCGTTCCATTGCATGATAACGGCCGCGCCAAGACATCGTAGAACGTGCTCTTCTTTGGCGGCAAGGGCTGCGCCGCGGGACCGGTCCTGCTCCGCTATATGCACGGCATTGCTATAGGCATCCGCGAAGCCTCGCTCGTTATCCGCCAACGAGACAAAGCGGTCCTCCAAGTCTTGAAATTTACGGCTTTCCTCAGCGCTGGCCGAAGTCTTGACGAGATTGCCGCACTCACTTGCTTTCGCGCGATACTGCTGAGATTTGGACATGCAGAGCCCTTTCGTTGGAAGTCTCCGCGCTTTCCGACCAATCTCGATGGTTGATCAGGGTAAACATGGATATGGGGATCAAAAGTTCGAATAACGAGCCGGGGGCAAAAATAAGATGGCACGAAAAGAGCGTGCGAATGGGCGTTGTGCAGCACGATAAAGACGATGGCGACATTAACGGCACGTTCGAGGCCATCGCCACATTCGTTTATGTCAGATCACCGCGATCAGGGTCGCTGTCTACTACTCAATCAATAACCGTGCAGTCGCGCCGCAAGGTTACGCCGCCGGACATCGCGGGTCCGTGGTTGCGCGCTGTCTTTGGCGCCTTGTGAAGAACCGTCGGCACGATTTGAGTCTGCCGGCAATGCCTGAATACCAGCTTATGTCGCCGACGAAGTCACAGAAGCTATTGGTACGTCGAATGCGTACATGAAACCGGTCGACGCATAGCTTAACTGGACGTCGCCCTTGAGCTGCTTGCCGAGCGTCTCGATCAGCCGTGTCCCGAAGCTGCGCTTTTCGGGAGGGCGGACTGCCGGACCGTTCTTCTCGGTCCAGATAAGGTGCAAGCGCTGCGTCTGCTGGTCCAGCGTCCAGATGATGTCGACGCACCCTCCCGGGACCGAAAGGGCGCCAAACTTCGTGGTGTTCGTGCAAAGCTCGTTGAGCGTCATCGCGACGGCGATTGCGGCACCCGAGGTCATCCGGATATCGGGTCCCGAGATCGAGAATTTCGGCTCATCGGGATTGTCGAAGGCTTCGATGGCGCTACGGACGACCGTGCCAAGATCCGCGCTGGTCCATCTTGCCTGCAGAAGGAGGTCGTGCGCCCGGCCGAGTGCCAATAGCCGGCCCTCGATGGCGTGCTGCGCATGTTCAGCCCCCGGTAAGTTGCGCAGGCTTTGGGAGACGATGGCCCCGACGGTCGCGAGCGTATTTTTGATGCGGTGGTGCAGCTCTTCAAGGATCAGCTTCTGCAGCTTGTCGGACGCCTCGCGCTCCCTGGCGTCGATGCCGGCCTTGGCAAGAAGGCTGCGGGTATTGATCTCGGCCTGCGCGAGGAGAAGCCGCAGGCTGACGTTCTCTGCCGCCAGATAGTCCTGGTACGTTTCTGCGCCGCTCCCGGGGCGCTGTTCTGTACGGAAATCGTCTCCCGGCATGCCCAATTGTATCACTACGAGCTAGTTGCCGCACTGATCTTCGGCGGGCTCTGAAGCGATCTGGCGATTTGGCGGCATTCGACGTGAAAACTGCCGGCGTCAGGCCTTGCCGATCATGCTCCGCATCTGGGCAATCATTTGCCCGGCTTCGAGTGGCTTGCCGAAAAACCTGCTGCAGGGAGGAAGATCGATGCTCGGCGGGTTCAATTGCCCCGACACCACGATGATCTTGATCGACGGCCAACGCTCATGCACGGTATGCGCAAGTCCCAGGCCGTCCATGCTGCCAGGCATCTGGATGTCGGTGCACATGAGCGCGATGTCGGATCTAAATTCCAGGATTGCGACGGCCTCGTCGGCATCCAGGGCTTCAATTGGCGTGTAGCCGGCGTCTTCCACCATGTCGACCGCGCGCATGCGGAGCATCATCTCGTCCTCGACGATGAGAACGACGGCTGGAATGCATGAAAGACCGAGTACCATCGCAAGGGCGTCCACGGGAAACTGCTATCGACTGGGACAGGCGGTCGATCTAGGACAAGCATCTCGGTGCCCATATGATCCATGTCAGGCTGATCTTTTCCTGACTACCCGCGCCAGTCATGATGCGCGAACGGTGGATCTGGAAGGGAGTAGCGCTGAACTGCCTTCATTTGGCCGCGCGCCGCCCTTGCCGAAGAAATGCTCGTGAACTTCAACGGCATTTCGAAGGATGATCGCCTTGTGCATCGCCTCCGTGCGCCCATCTGCAGGCGGCATCTGCGGCATCTTGAGAGCTTCATCCAGGGCGGCCACCGCCCTGATGTTCAGCTCGTTAGCTAACGATGACTGGGTTCGTTTCATCGGAGCGAACGAGCTGTTTGCCTGAGCTGATGGCGCGGATCCACCGAGGTGGACTACAATTGAATAAGCATCGAAGCGGCGACCAGCAGCACGAAAAAGACCGGCAGCAATACCGGGGGCACGAGCCACTCACGAAGATTGAATTTGTAGATATTTGACATATTGACCGCCTTTTTGGTCGCGGCGGGAGCGCAATACTCTCAGTCACCGATAACAGCCGGGGCGCGCGGTGATGTGGAAGATATGGTGACCCTCCGCCGAATAGCGAGGCTAGCCGTAACTTATTTGTCGAGCCAGGATCGAGCAGGCTTGTAATCCGATTCCGAAGTAGCCATTTACGGTTAAACGCAGCCGGATCGCCTCAACGACCTTTCCAGCGCGAAGCTTTAGCCTTGCCAAATCTTGTCAGCAGAATCGACCAACGGCACGTCGTTTCGATGTGATCGTCAGGGGTCAGGACAACTTCCGGCCATCGAATATGCCTCGGTGCAGGTCGTGCGCAAGCAGGCACGGAACCTGGTGCACCGAGAACTTGATCGGTCCAAACCACATGATTGAGTTTCCAAATCATAGCCGTTCATATGACCGAACGAGGCGCGCCGTGCGATTTTGGGACACGATAGCGCTATAGAAGCTTCATTTTTCATAGATGAAAGCGCATTGAGGCGAATTCAACCAGATGCTCGCCTCAATGAGTTGGGTTTTCTGAACGCGTTCGATTCCAACCGTGATTTGATATGTGCTGCGGCTGCCAGGATGTACGTTCGCGGAAGCAGGGGTTCCTATGATCTGGTCGCCGCCAATTTTTGAAACGAAGACCTGCTGGTGGAACCTTGGCCTGATCGGCGAGGCCGCTCCACGAATGACGGAGCAGACGTCGGTATCGATGGTCTGCGAGGCTGTGCAAAGCCGACGAGAGCGCGGTCACTAGATCGTCAAGCAAAAAACTTGCTCGTAGTCGACTTGAACCAGGTACTCGACGAGCCTGAGGCGCAACCGGATCCTCGCCCGGTGCGCGAACGGAGCCTCCCTTCCAGCCGGGAGCTTCCTCTTGTCAGTTCCCAATTTTCCGCACGCCGCGCGCCTTCAAACAGGTGAACATCTGTAGAATTGTAGTAGTATGACAGCGTCCTAACGTCCAGCGAACGAGGGTACTGTCTTGGTTAAACCGGCCAGGGACTCGTTTGAACCCAAGACTTTCCTCGCCCAGGTCGGGGCCGGAAAATCGATCTGCAAATTTAGCAAAGGTCAGAACGTGTTCGCGCAGGGAGATGTCGCGGACGCGGTATTCTACATTCAAAAGGGAAAGATCAAACTTACGGTCGTTTCTGACCAAGGCAAGGAGGCTATCGTCGGGATTTTAGAGCCGGGACAATTCTTTGGCGAAGGCTGCCTCAACGGTCATCCATTGCACATTGCCACTACTACGGCAATGGAGGACTGCGTCATCACGGAGATATCGAAGACGGCGATGATTACAGCGCTCGAAAGCAAGCCGAAATTCTCTCAATTGTTTATGGCATATCTGCTCGCGCGCAATAGCCGGATTGAAGAAGACTTGATCGACCAACTATTCAATTCGAGCGAGAAACGCTTGGCACGCCTGCTGCTTCTGCTGGCAAATTTCGGCAAGGAAGCCAGCCCGCAGCCCATTGGCATCAATATCAGCCAGGAAACGCTGGCCGAAATGATCGGCACGACCCGATCACGGGTTAGCTTTTTCATGAATAAGTTCCGCAAGCTTGGCTTCATCAGCTACAATGGAAAGGTCGAGGTTCATAGCTCGCTTCTGAACGCGGTTTTGCGCGACAAGTCCGAGATAGACCGGAAGGACTGACCGCCGCGCAGTCAAATCGTCCAGTCGGTATGAGCACCTTTGTTCAGTCAGCGCGCCCGATCAGCCGTAGCCTCCTTGCTCCGGAGAATCTGCGTTTGCCGCCGGGACACGTGGCCGGGGGAGACACATGCATACGCTAGACTAGGGACCACCTTTGAGCTGGGCTAGTGGTCGGCGGTCAGCGGAAGGTGGCAGTGGCCATAGTTTGCCGGTGGTCGCCCTACGGCCAGCCGAATTTTGGATGCTAACGGTCGCCCTCCAGGGCAGAATGGCCGTTTCGCAGCCTTCGATCCGGAGGGAGGGCTGGAGGGTGCCCGCGCGACCCAACCCAGTCCGCCCAACTCCGTGGGCCTACGATGGAGTACCTGGAGAAGGTTCGATCCCAGTTCCTCTCCCTCCGCCAGAGCTATGCAGGATTTTAGGTGACAAGGCGATCAGGCGGCGTGGTTTGCCGGCATTTGAATGACCTCGATGCCGTCGTTGAATCTGACACCTGCGATCACCTTCGGCAACTGATTTGTGCCTTAGAGCCGCCGCCAGGTTTTGGATGCGGCGACCACGAGCTTGAACACCATCAGCCTGGCTGTCGTTGACGACAGTGATCCTTTCGTCCGCACCGTCCTGTGCCGCACGGTCGCGAACACGCTCTCGATGGGGTTGGTCGTGCGCAAGTGATCCCA